>DASQQQ010000298.1:0-5633 GCA_035643355.1 Actinomycetota bacterium
GGTTGATCACATGGCGGAGGTCGATCGGCGAGGCGATCAGGACCAGGTCCACCGGCGCCGCGTCGATCATCTTCTCCATCTCGCGCAACTGTTGGTCCGAGTACCCCATCGCCGGCAGGACCGGGCCCACGTCGTACTTACGGTACGTCTCCTCGATCGTTCCCACCGCGTACGGTCGGGGGTCGACGATCTCCGCCGCGCCGTTCCGGCGAGCCGCCACCACCCCGGCGCCGAACTTCATCTCGCCGTGCGTCAGCGTCGGGCCGTCCTCCACCACCAGGACCCGCTTGCCCCGCACCTGCTCGCCGTCCTCGAGCGTCCCGAACCGCTGCACCCGCTGGGCGTTCAGGTCCCCGTACGGCATCGGGTGACGGACCGCCACCACCCGCTTGCCCGCGTCGCGGAGGACCTGCGCCACGGCGCGCGTCGTCTGGCTCTTGCCGGAGCCGGTCCGGACCGCGCACACGGCGACCACCGGGACCTGCGCCGTGAGCATGGTCTGCCTCGGCCCCAGGAGGAGGAAGTTCGCGCCGGCCGCCAGCGCCTCGCTGCCCTTGTGCATCACGTACTCGTGCGACACGTCCGAGTAGGCGAACACCACGTCTTGGACCCCGAGGTCCCGGATCAGCGAGGACAGCTCGCTCTCGTCCCGGATGGGGATCCCCTCCGGGTAGCGGGGACCGGCCAGCTCGGAGGGGTAGCGCCGATCGCTGATGAAGGGGATCTGGGTGGCGGTGAAGGCCACCACCTCGGAGCCCTCGTCGTCCCGGTAGACGGCGTTGAAGTTGTGGAAGTCGCGCCCTGCGGCGCCCATGATGAGAACACGACGCGGCATGCCGGGTCCTTTCCGAGAGAGGGGGTCTGATGCGCGGGCGGGCGTCCGCTCTTCACCCCGGAATCTACCCGACCCGCCTGCGGTGCACCACCGGGCCGCATCTCCCGGCGGTCAGCCCTGGAGGTCGGCCGGCTCGTCCACGTCGAACAGGCTCCGGCCCTCGGGATCGAGCGCCCTCCATCTCGGCTCGAGGAGCACCTGCGCATGCAGCGTCTCGAGCAGGGCCCGGAGCCGCCGCTCCCCGTCCGCCAGCAACGCGGCCGCTGCCTCCACCGCCGGCACCACCCGCAGCGCGCACGGGAGCGGTCGGAACCGATCGCCGTCCTCCAGGACGACGGCGGGCACGCCCGGATCCGCCATCTCCTCGAGCATCGCGCCGAGGACCACGGCGGACAGCTCGGGCATGTCGCCCCCCGCCACGAGCGCGAGCGTCGTCCGGCACGCGGGAAGCCCCGCGGCGACGCCGGCCAGCGGCCCCTGGTCCGCCACGTCGTCCCGCGCCAACCGGATCGGCAGGTCGGAAGGGAGCGGCGGCCGCTGCCCCGGCCCGACCACCACCAGGACCTCGTCGCAGACCTCGGCGAGCCGGGAGACCGTCCACTGCAGGATCGAGGTGCCGCGGTAGGGCTCGGCCAGCTTGTCCCTGCCGAACCGTCTGGATCGTCCCCCGGCGAGCACCACGCCGGTCACGGATCCCGCGGTCCCCAGGCTAGCCCTCCGGTGCGGTGCGCTCGGGAGCGCCGTCGCCATCCGCGCCGTTCCCGCGGTTCTGGACGAACGCGTACCCGAACCGGCCCTTGATGCACAGGTGCCCGCTGGTGACCGAGTGGTCCAGGGGGGAGGTGACCTTCACGATCTCGTTGTCCTGCACATGGAGCTCCACGTTGCATCCCACGCCGCAGTAGGGGCAGATCGTGGTCACGACCTCCTGCTTCGACTCGTCCCAGCTGCCGGCCCGGCGCATGTCGTGCTCGCTCTTGAACATCAGGGCGCCGGTGGGACACACCCCGATGCAGTTGCCGCAGTACACGCAGGCCGACTCGGGCAGCGGTGAGTCGAACTCCGTGGAGATCCGGGCGTCGAAGCCGCGACCGGCCACCGCGATGGCGAACGTGTTCTGGGCGTCCACGCCGCAGGCCTCCACGCACTTGTAGCAGAGGATGCAGCGCGAGTAGTCGCGGACGTAGAGGTCGTTGTCCACCTTGACGGGCTGGGCCACCGTCTCGGCCGCCGCCCCCGCCGGTGGGCCGTGGTGACCGGCGTGTCGGCCTTCCCGCTCGCCGGGTACCGATGGCTCGGCGGGTGGGCCGAACCGCTCGGGGGTCGCCCCGTAGGCCCCGATCCACCGGCGGACGTCCTCCCCCGCCAGGGACAGCTGGACGGACGAGCCCAGCAGCTCCAGGACCATCCGTCGCGAGTGCCGGACCCGCTCGGAGTCGGTCCGGACCTTCATGCCCGGCTCGACCACCCGGGAGCACGCCGGGACCAGCGCCCGGGAGCCTTCCACCTCGACCACGCACACGCGGCATGCATTCACGGGGGTCAGGCTCTCCAGGAAGCACAGGGTCGGGGTGTCGATCCCTCGTGCCCGACAGGCGTCCAGCAGCGTTGAGCCTTCCGGGATCCGGGCGGGCTCACCGTCGATCTCGAGGTCGATCAGCCGCTTCGGCGGAGCCATCATCACCTGCGCCACGTCTATCCTCCCGCCCCGTTCGCGTCCCCTTGCCGGAACAGGCCCAGGCGCTCCACGGCCGACCGTACCGCGTTCGCCGCGGTCTGGCCCAGACCGCAGATCGACGCGTCGCCCATGACCCGGGCGATGTCAGCGAGCAGCGCCACCTGCTCCGTGCTCGAGCCATCGGCCTCGCCCGCGGCCAGCCGATGCAGCAGCTCCTCCTGGCGCACCGTGCCCACCCGGCAAGGGACGCACTGGCCACAGGACTCGTCCCGGAAGAACGCGGCGATCCGCAGCACGATGTCCGTCAGGTCCACCGTGTCGTCGAAGGCCATCACCACCCCCGAGCCCAGGCTCACCCCCAGTCGCCGTGCGTCCTCGAAGGTGAGCGGCATGTCGAGCTCCTCGGGGGTGACGAAGGCACCGGCCGCGCCGCCCAGCAGCACGGCTCGGAGCTGCCGCTCCTCGCCCACGCCCCCGGCCATCTCCAGGAGCCGGCGCAGGGTCGTCCCGAAGGGCACCTCGTACAGGCCGGGCCGCCGGACCGATCCGGAGAGGCAGAACAGCCGGGTGCCGGTGGAGTCCTCGGTCCCGATGCCCGCGAAGGCCGGGCCGCCGATCCGAAGGATCTCGAGCACGTTCAGCAGGGTCTCCACGTTGTTGATGCCGGTGGGCTTGCCGAACAGCCCGTGGGTCACCGGGAACGGTGGCTTGTTCCGGGGCTCGGCCCGTCGGCCCTCGATCGAGTTGAACAGGGCGGTCTCCTCGCCGGCGATGTAGGCGCCGGCACCACGCCGGACCTCGATGTCGAAGGCGAACCCCTCCCCCATCACGTCGGCCCCCAGGAAGCCCCGAGCCCGAGCACGGTCCACCGCGTGCTCCAGCCGGCGCAGAGCCAGCGGGTACTCGCCGCGCAGGTAGATGAAGCCGCGCTCGGCACCGGTCGCGTACCCGGCGATCGTGAGGGCTTCGACCACCGCGAAGGGGTCCTCCTCCATCGCGATCCGGTCCTTGAAGGTACCCGGCTCGGATTCGTCGGCGTTGCAGACGAAGAAGTGAGGTTGGATCGGCTGGGCGGCCACCGCCTCCCATTTCACGCCGGTGGGGAAGGCCGCTCCGCCCCGCCCCAGCAGGCGCGCGTCCTTCACCTCCTGGATCACGCCCCCCGGCCCCAGCCGGAAGGCACGGCGCAGGCTCTCGTACCCTCCGTGCGCCCGATAATCGTCCAGGCTGGTGGCATCGACCACCCCCACCCGCCGGAGCAGTCGCCGGTCCCCGCCCGCCACCCCGGAGACGCCCTCGCCGTCACGGGTCCAGGGATCGCCGCGCAAGACGTCCAGGACCTGCGAGGTTCGCGTCGGGGCGATGGCCCAGTCCCGCGGCGGATCTCCGGCCGTCTGGAACAGCACCGCCGGCGCTCGCTCGCACAGACCCAGGCACGGGCTCGGCATCCAGGTGAACGCGGCCTCACCCTCGACGCTCCCCGGCGGGCCCACCGAGCGCTCCAGCTCGGCGCGGAGCTCGCGCGCGCCCCGGACCCGGCAGGCGATGTCGTCGCAGACGTGGGCCACCCGCACGGGCCGCGGTTCCACCGAGAACATCGCGTAGAAGGTGGCCACGCCGTAGGCCTCGGCGGGGGGGACGGACAAACGCTCGCAGACGTAGTTCAGGCCGCCCTCGTCGATCCATCCCACGCGCGACTGCAGCGCGTGCAGGGCCGGCAGCAGGAGGTGTCGGTGGCCGTCGGCGCCCCGCCGCCCTCCGACGGCGATCCGACCCTCGCGCTCGGGGCGCCACTCCCCTCCCCGCCACCCGGATGCCGGTGGGCCGAGCACGGCATCCACCGCCTGCCGCTCGGCCTCGGAAGGAGCGGCCCGCATCAACCGGAGGTCCATCGCCGCCCCCTCACTCCCCGCCGCCCCCGCCCGCCGCCGCGGCGGGACTGAGGAGCTTCTCGATCCGGATCGCGGTGGCCTTGAACTCGGCCGTGCCGGATCTGGCGTCGGTGGCGTCCACCGTGAGCACGTTGGTGGCGACCAGGTCCTGGAAGTGCAGGTTCATGAAGGCCAGTCCCGGGCGGAGGGACCGATCGATCGCCACCGGCGCATCCACCGTCCCGCGTCGAGAGGTCACCCGGACCACTTCCTCGTCCTGCAGCCCGTACGCCCGGGCGTCCTCGGGCGACAGGACCAGGGACTCCGGCCGCCGGCGGAGCGGCGAGACGAACTGGCCGCTCTGCACGCCCGTGTTGTAGGAATCGAGCCGGCGCCCGGTGGTGAGCCTGATGGGGTACTCGGGGGTGAGCTCGTCCACCGGTGGCTCGTGCTCGACCACGCTGAACGGCGCCCGCCGCCCCCGACGCTCCTCGCCCTCCTCCCACAGGCGCCCGTGCAGGTACATCGCCCCGGGGTCGTCCTCGTCGCGGCACGGCCACCGCAGACCGCCCAGCGCCCCCAGGCGCGGATAGCTCATGCCGGCGTGGATCGGCGAAAGGCTCCGGAGCTCGTCCCACGCGGCCTGCGCCGTGACCTCGCCCCAGTCGTGGCCGAACCGCCGAGACAGCTCCCCCAGGATCCACATATCGTCCCTGGCCAGGCCGGGCGGCTCGAGGGCCTTGCGCACGCGCTGGACGCGCCGCTCGCTGCTGGTCACGGTGCCCTCGCACTCGGCCCAGGCGGCCGCGGCCGGGAGCACCACGTCGGCCATCTCGCCGGTCCTCGTGAGCATGATGTCCTGCACGATCAGGCCATCCAGGCCCTGCAGCAGCTTCTCGGTGCGGTGGGAGTCCGCCTCCGACTGCGCGGGGTTCTCCCCGATGCAGTACAGGGCCGTGAGCTCTCCGCGCTCCATCGCCTCGAGCATCGCCGACACGTGCCATCCCGGCCGGGCCGGGATGGACGTTCCGTAGACCCGCTCGAACTTGGCCCGCAGCTCGTCGTCGGCCACGTCCTGGAAGCCGGGAAGCTTGTTGGGCAGGGCGCCCATGTCGCCGCCGCCCTGCACGTTGTTCTGACCCCGGAGGGGGTTGAGACCCGACCCGTACCGGCCGACGTGCCCGCACAGGAGCGCCAGGTTGATCAGCGCGAACACGTTGTCGACGGCGTTGTGGTGCTCGGTGACGCC
>DASQQQ010000299.1:0-28946 GCA_035643355.1 Actinomycetota bacterium
CTCCGGCTACGTCGCCGACGTGCTGCAGAACCTCGAGCTGCTGGCCGAGCTCGGCCACGCGCGGGATCCGCGGCTGGCGAACGCCCTCGAGCTCGTGCTGTCCAAGCAGGACCGGAGCGGTCGCTGGAGGAACGAGAACGCGTACGAGCGCACCACCTGGGTGCCCTTCGAGAAGGTGCGGGCGCCGAGCAAGTGGGTCACCTTGCGCGCGTGCCGCGTCCTGAAGGCCGCGCTCGGCTGAGGCTCTTTCCCATCATCGCTCGAGGATGGAGTGAGCCGTGTGCGACAGGTCCGTCCACAGGATGAACCCTGAGCGGTCAGCTCAACGCCGACCCTCGAAGATCGACCGGCGTCCGATACGCAGGTCATCCTCGACAGGTTCGAGATCTAGATCGGCGGGTTGCCGTGCCAGTCAAGACCCGTGCAGCTCAGATGCTCTCCGACGAGTCCGGCCACCTCTCTCCCCTTGATCGGCAGGACGGATGTCGCCCGCACCGTCCTCGTCGAGTGCGTTGGGACGTCGACTCCGCCGATGCCCATGACTGGCACGAAGAAGGGTTGGGCCCGGTCCATGCTCTGACACTGCTGAACGCTCGCGTCGCCCCCGGTGGGTTCGTGACCCGCACCCGGTACCGGATCGAGCACCCGTCGGAGGAGCATGGCTGCCCTGTCGCACGCGCGGCGATCACGATCCCTGGGAACGGCGTCGGAAGGATCTCGGCCTCGTGAACCCCCGGATGGGCGGTACACGCGCCGGTGAGCACCACGAGCGTCACCAAGGCCAGGCGCTGCCTCATCTCAGGAGATGCTGGCACCGTACCGGCCACCGGACAAAGGTCGTGACCACGCTGGCTCGCGCAGGACGCCCCGGGCGGCCCCTGCAGGTGCCCATCAGGGCGCCGGTGAGGTGGATGTCGATAGGGCGATCCTGGTCACGGTCTGGTCGGATGCGTTCATCTCCCACACTGCTCTCGTCACCCACACCGCTCCGTCCCCCACGGTGATGCCGGTGAGCTCGAGCTTCCTGCCGATCCGGAGCGGCGTACCCGCCACCTGGTTCGTGGCCGGATCGATCAAGGTGACCAGCCCAGCGAAGCTGGTGCACCAGATGCCGCCCTGACCGACGGCAAGGGCGCCCACCCCGGGGACCCGGATACTGGCCACCACGGTGTTGGAAGTAGGGTCGATCCGCATCAGGGTGCCGTCGGCATCGTTCGCCACCCATACCGACCCGTAGCCGGTCGTCACGTCCACGGGGCCGATCCCCACGGGGATCCGGGCGACCACGGCCAGCGTGCCCGGATCGATCCTGAGCAGGGTGCCCGGACGGTGGCCCGGGGCATCGGCCACCCACACTCCGCCGAACCCGGCGGCCAGCCCTCCCATCCAGATGCCGATCCGGCGCCGTGCTGTCACCCTGCCGGAGGAGGGATCCACTCGGGATAGCACCCCGCGGAACCGGCCGTGGTCGCCGGTTCCGGGCTCGCCCCAGCTAGCCGCCCATAGGGCGCCGGCTCCGGCGGCCACCTTGGTTGCGTACAGACGGGGGTCGGTCTGCAGCGTCGTCTCGGCTTGAACCGCTCCCGTGGCCGGGTCCAGCCGGAACAGCATCTGGGCCGCTCGTGCCCCACCGGGCAAGCACAGGTTGCCGTTGTTCCCGACGGTCCAGAGGGCGCCGTCCGCCACCAGCGGGGAGCCCATGCTGCACAAGACCGCTGGCCCCGGCCGGTTCGTGGTCGGGTCGATCGGGGTCAGCGAGCCGTCATCGCCGTTGGAGACCCAGATGACTCCCCGGGCGGCGACGACGCCGGCGGGATGCGCATCGAGGTGGATCGTGGCGGTGATCCGTGGGACGGGGGACGGTGATGCGGGGCGGGTATCCGGGTGCAAGAAGCCCCGCGTGATGGCCGCCAGACCCACCGCGGCCACCAGCAGCGCCAGGAACGCGACGCCGACCCGCAGCGCGAGCGACCGGGTCGGCTCGGGCGCCTCCGGTCCCGGTCGGTGCCGCTCGATCCGCTCCCACAACTCGGGCGCTCGGATCCCATCGAACGATCGCAGGCGTTGGTCCAGGTCAGGCATCGTCCTCCTCCAACAGCTGCGTCAGCCGGCGGCGGGCCATCGAGAGATGCACGCGGACCGCCCCGGCGGTGGACCCGATGATCCGAGCGGTCTCCCGCGTCGAGTAGCCGCCGATGTGATGGAGCACCACCGAGGCTCGCTGGTTCGGGGAGAGACGCCCCAGCGCGGCGACCAGGTCCAGGTCCGCACCTTCTGGCGCGGCGCGCTGATCCTGCTCCAGGGGCAGGAACCGGGCCCGGTCAGCCAGCTCTCCCGACGCGATCCGGAAGGCGGCCCGCCAGATCCAGGCCGCTGGGGAGGTGATCGCCTCGCCCCGTCGGATCGCCTGAGCGAATGCTTCCACCAGCGCATCGCTCGCGATCTCCGGATCACCGCCGAAGGCGTACAGGGCCCGCCATAGCCGCGCAGCGTCATCGCGGTAGATCGTCTCGATCGTGGTGCTGGAACGCGAGACCTCGAGCATGCTCCCTCCGCCACCGTAATAGGAAGCGATGGGACATGGGATGTTAAGGACGATTGTCCTCCATCTTCGGGGCGGGCTGGACCGGGGGGTTTGGGCGATCCGGGGATCGGCTCGGGGGTCTAGCCTGGCGGAGCTGGCGCGCCCCGACGGCGGTCAGTTACCCGGAGGACCGTGGCCCTGGTCGTCCTACGGTGTTGCCGCTCGCCCACGAGAGGACGAACTCGGCCGGACGGTAGTTCAAGATGCTCTCGCGCGGGATCCCGGCCAGCGCGGCCGTCGCCATGCCGAACGGCAGGAACTCGAGCTCGAGCGCCGTGTGCGCGTCGCTCCCGATCGAGAACCACGCCACACCCTCCTCGCGCGCGATCGTCGCGAGCTCAACGCCGAGGTCCTGCCGCCACACCGTCGCGTCCAGCTCCAGCGCCTTGCCCAGCCGGGCCGCCTCGGCGAACACGCGGCGCCAGTCGGCCGAGAGGCCGGCGCGCCGTCCGAACATCCGCGCCTTCGGATGGGCGAGGATGTGCAACCGGGGCTGGCGCAACGCCGCCAGGTAGCGCTCGGTCTCGTCCTCCTTCGAGCGGAGCTTCGAATGGAACGCGCCCAGCACGAGGTCGAGCGTGCGCAAGGTCGCGTCGTCCATGTCCAGCGTCCCGTCCGGGAACAGGTCGACCTCCATCGACCGCAGGATCCGGAACGGGTCTCCCTCGGCTCCGAACGCGCGGTTCAACTCGTCGATGAGCCGACCCTGCTCGGCCAGCTGCTCGGCCGTCATCCCGTGGGCGATCGCCAGGGCCTGCGAGTGATCGGTGACCGCGACGTACGAGCGTGCCAGGGCCCGGGCGCTCTGGACCATCTCCTCAAGAGGCAGGGTGCCGTCGCTCCACGTGGTGTGCATCTGGAGGTCGGCGCACGGCGTGGCCTCCCACGCACGGTCGGCGTCGAGGGTGCGACGAACCTCCGCCAACGTGAGGAACCCACGACGTGTCTCGTCGGGTTGGGGGACCGGCGGCGGGTCCTCGAGCCATCCGTGGATCCGGGCGGCGACCCATGGCCCCACGGCACGGAGCTCGGTCAGGGAACGGCCGGCGCGGGCGACCTCGGAAGCCTCCTCCGGCCAGAAACGGGAGGCACGCGAAGCCTTCTCCAGCGCGCGCCGCCGATGATCCGTCTCCTCCCGGCCGGCCGTCCACAGCAGTTCCCCGAGGTCGGCGTTCGTCAGCATGCGCTCAACCTGCCACCGGATCGGCCGGACCGAGCGATCCCCCGCTCACTGCACGCAGAACTCGTTGCCCTCTGGATCCTGCATCACGACCCAGTACTCGCCGCGTTGGACGGAACCGGGACGGAAGATCGTCGCCCCCAGCCCCTGCAGCCGTTCCACCTCGCCGTCGACCGAACGCTGCCGTTCCTCCAGCGGCGCACGGATGCCACCGCTTATGCTCAGGTCCAGGTGCACGCGGTTCTTCACCACCTTGCCCTCCGGCACCCGCTGGAAGAAGATGCGCGGCCCGGCGCCGTCGGGATCGACCACGGCGCTCGCGTCGTTCCACCGCTCCTCGGGGATGCCCTGCTCCCGGAGCCAGTCCTCCCAGCTGGATGCTCCCTCCGGCGGGTCCTGAAGCCGGTAGTGGAGCGCCTCGGCCCAGAACGCGGCCAGACCGCTTGGGTCCGCACAGTCGTTCACGATCTGGATCCTCGTCGCCATGGCACGTCCTCCCCCGCCGGTAGGGGGCCAAGCCTATAGCCGGGGCATCGGCGAGAACGATCCGGGAACCGTGTATCCACGGGTGACGGAGGTCTGTCTTTCGGGAACAGGGTGGTGGTCCGGACGCCCATGGTCGAGCTGCATGCACCAGCGCACCATGGCGGTGAGCGGAGGTGGTCGTCATGCAGACATGCAGGGGACGCTCCGACATCGTTCGTTCGGGACGGTCGATGGTCGCGGTGGGCGCCGTCCTTGTGCTCGTCCTCGTGGCCTGGGCCTGCGCCGGGAAGGGGACCAGCGCGCGACCCGCCTCCTCACCCCCCGCGTCGAGCCCGACCTCGGTGATGACGTTGCCGAGCATCCCTCCCACCGGCACATCTACGCCGCCGAGCAGGCGCGAGCGCGGGGTCTGGATGCTGATCGCATCGTCGCCCCTTCCATCGTCGATCTCCGCCCCCACCGGGGCGTGGGACGGCACCGAGCTTGTCGTGAGCGGACGGGTGTGTACGGATCGGGCTCCGTACCGCCACACCGTGACGGCGGCGTACGACCCCGCCACCGATTCCTGGCGGATGCTGCCCCCTTACCGCGGCCCGAAGGGATGCTTCGAGGGCGCAGATCATGCGCTGTGGGACGGACACGAGATGCTGTTGCTCGGCGTGACCAACGCCGCGTACGACCCGAGCACGAACAGCTGGCGAAGGCTCCCCGGCTGGGGTGGGGGCGGCGGTGAGGTCAACGCATGGACCGGTCGGCAGACGCTGACCTTCGGGGGCGGCTGCTGCGGGGATCAGGAGGGCATGGGCAGTTCATACGTCGCGCGGACGAACCGATGGACCCAGCCACCCGCCGGGCCGCTGGTCGGTCGCCACGGCGTGGTGGGCGTCTGGGACGGCCACGGGTTCGTCGTCGCGGGCGGCTACCACGAGGTCGAGGAGACGACGGAGAACGGGACGCCGGTGAGGCTCGGACCCAGGATCCTGTTGGACGCTGCTGCCTACGACCCGTCAACGCGCGCGTGGCGGTCGCTCGCACCGATGCCCCGCCTCCCGGGCGTTCACCACGTCTGGAGCCGCACCGCCGTCTGGGATGGGTCGGAGATGCTCGTCGTCAGTGCCTTCGGGAACCTGGCCTACGACCCGGCGACGGACCGTTGGCGGTTGCTCCCCGACATGAGGTTCCAGCGTGGGGGAGCGGGCGCGGTGTGGACGGGCACGCGGATGCTCGTCTGGGGCGGCGCCACGAACGAGGGCGAGGGTGCCCCCCCGTACGGCGAGGCGTACGATCCGGCGATCGACCGCTGGCTATCGATGCCGCCCTCGCCGCTGCGCCACCGGTACCCGGCGGTGGTCGTGTGGACCGGCACCCAGATGATCATCTGGGGCGGCGATATGTTCCCCGATGGCGCGACCTTCACGCCCGTCGGCTCCTAGCGACCTCGAAACGATGTGGGCCGTCGCCGATCGGTTGCGCATGGACGGTCGCGGGCAGCACCGTTAGGCGCTGAAGTCGGCAGCGATGGGTCCGCTCCGCATCGAGGCTGCACCGCCTGGGGCTACGAGTGGCAGCTCCCGGCGCCGGAGTCGCGGACGTCGCCGCTCGTGTCGACGAACGACCACGAGTACGAGGACGAACTCAGGGTGAGCTCCACCACGCCGTAGGCGCGGATCCCCACCACGGCGCCCGAGTTAAGCTTGCCGAGGGAGTACCCACCGGTGCCGACGATCAGGCGGAGCAAGCCGTTCTCCGGGGCCCACCGCTCGTACACGTGGCGCGAGGCCGTGAGGGCCAGATCCACCCCCGCCGCCTCGGCCTTCTTCCGCGGCCACTTCAGGTTGGCGCGGTGGTACACCACCATCTGGCACAGGTGGCCGTCGGCGGCGAGGTCGGACTTCATCCACGACTTCTCCGCCGAACAGTTGATCTGTGTGCACTCGGTGTTGAGCGCGACCACGTGCCAGTCCCCGAGGTCGAAGCTGTAGTAGCCCTTGGATGGATCGCCGGCCGCCGAGCCCCAGTACGTGTAGTAGCCGGCGGCGTTCGTCGTCCCGTAATCGTGGTTGCCGGGGATCGGGTGCGTCTTGGACTTGAAGGCTCCCCAGCTCGGGTCGTACGAGGACTGGAAGTTCGCCAGCTCGCCGTTCTCGTACTGCAGATCGCCGAGCGCGAACACGGTCGTCGGGTCGAAGGCGGTGACCAGGTCCGCCGTCTGTTGCTGGGGCGTGGACAGGGTCGGCCGGGCGATGTCCCCCGCGGCGGCCACGGTGACGGTCCCCGCCGCCGCCGGGTGGGGGATCTGCAGCAGCGTCGCGACCAGGGCGACCACCAGCCAGAGCCGGCGCATGGTGACTCCTTCCTCCTAAGGGAGGGCCGGACGGCCCCCGCCGAACACGATGCGAGGCACCATGGCCCACGTTCCACGGAACCGCAAGAGCCGATCGACGTACGTCGGCCCGCCGAGCGTACGTCGGATCGTCGACGCTCCGCGCGAGCTCCTCAGAGGGGCTACGCTCGATGGCCCATGGGTGCTCGGCTCGGGCTCACGCGCTCGCAGATTCTCGCGTTCCGGCGTCGGGCGGGGGCGCTGGACGAGCGACTCCATCGCGGAGCGGGCTCGCTCCGGCGTGCGGCGTGGGCCGGCCTGCAGGACAGCATGCCCCGAGCCGCGCTTCTGTCGATCCACGCCCGGGTCCGCGGCACGCACCCAACCACGTGGGAGGATCCGTCGCTGGTGCAGCTGTGGGGTCCTCGCTACAGCGCGTACGTCGTGGCCGCCCGCGACCGGGCGATCTTCTCCCTGGGCCGACTCCCGGAAGATGACCGCGCCCGGGGGGTGGCCGAAGAGCTGGCCGCGCGCCTGGATGCCCTGCTGGACGGCGCCCGGATGCCCTACGAGCAGGCCGGGCGCGCGCTCGGCGTGCACCACAACCGGCTCCGGTACGCCGCACCGACCGGCACCGTGCTGATCCGGTGGGAGGGTGCACGGCAGCCCGTCATCTGGACCGTGCCGCCACCCCAGATCGACCCGCGCGATGCTCGCCTGGAGCTGGCTCGTCGCTACCTGCACGTCTTCGGACCCGCCACGCCGGAGACGTTCGCGCGATGGGCGGGCATCGCCCCGCGGGAGGCGATCGCGGCGTTCCACGCGCTCGGCCGCTCCCTCGCATCGGTGCGGACCCCGATCGGCGAGGGATGGGTCCTCGCTCGGGACGTGCCGACCTTCCGGGCGGCCCCGGGGCCGGCCGCTCCCGCGCGCCTCCTGCCGAGCGGCGATGCCTACTTCCTGCTCCAGGGTGCCGACCGAGAGCTGTTGGTGCCCCACCGGGAGCGACGCGGGGCGCTCTGGACGCCCCGTGTTTGGCCGGGTGCCCTCGTGGTCGATGGGGAGGTGGCCGGCACCTGGCGACGCGCCCACCAGACGCTGACGATCCAGGTCTGGCGCCGTCTCACGCGCGCCGAGCGCGACGCGGTCGAGGCGGAAGCGGCATCCCTCCCCCTGCCCGGGATCGGGGGAGAGATCGTCGTCCGCTGGGAGGTCTGAGCAGCCGGCTCGGCCCCCTGTCCCCGGTGCCCAGGACCACCACCACCGTCGATCAGGGGCGTTTAGCTGCACATGAGTCGGGTATCGCCATGGCGCTCGGCCGCTCGCAGCTCCGTGGGTGAGCGGAACCGGGTCGCCGAAGGAGGGACGGGATGGCTTCGGACGCACGGACGGCGCACGACGTCGTGGAGACGGATATCCCCGCACGCATGGACCGGCTGCCCTGGTCCAGATGGCACTGGCTCGTGGTGGTGGCCCTGGGCATCACGTGGGTTCTGGACGGCCTGGAGGTCACCATCGTCGGCGCGATCGGCGCCATCCTCACGAACAAGCACACCCTCGCGCTGTCCGACGCCGAGGTCGGGCTGGCCGGCGCGGTCTACGTGGCCGGTAACGTGGTGGGCGCGTTCCTGTTCGGGTACCTCACCGACCGGTTGGGTCGGAAGCGGCTGTTCACGTGGACGCTCGGCCTGTACCTCGCCGCCACGGTAGCCACAGCCTTCTCCTGGAACGTGATGTCCTTCTTCGTCTTCCGGTTCATCACCGGCATGGGGATCGGCGGCGAGTACTCGGCCATCAACTCGGCCACCGAGGAGCTGAACCCGGCCAGGGTCCGCGGCTGGGTGGAGCTCGGGATCAACGGGAGCTGGTGGGTGGGGACCGCCGTGGGAGCCGCCTCCTCCATCCTGCTTTTGAACAAGAGCCTCCTGCCGGTGGACATCGGCTGGCGGGTGGCCTTCGGGCTGGGAGCGTTGCTGGGCATCGGCGTCCTGCTGATCCGGCGACTGCTGCCGGAGAGCCCTCGCTGGCTGATGACCCACGGGCGGGTGCAGGAGGCCGAGGGCGTGGTGGCCGATATCGAGGACGATGTCCGCCGCTACACGGGCCGCGAGCAGCTCCCAGACGTGGAGGGCACCACCATCAAGATCCGGCCCCGCGAGCGGACCACGATCCGGGAGGTGCTCCGCTCGATGTTCGTCGAGCGTCGCCGTCGCGTGGTGCTCGGGCTGGGCCTCATGGTGGGGCAGACGTTCCTCTACAACGCGGTCTTCTTCACCTTCGCCATCACGCTCGATACCTTCTTCAAGGTGCCGGCGGAGCGGGTGGGCTGGTACATCCTGCCCTTCGCGGTGGGCAACTTCCTCGGCCCGCTGACGATCGGCCGGCTGTTCGACACGGTGGGACGCCGCGCCATGATCTCGACCACCTACGTGCTCTCCGCGATCGGCGTGGCGATCACCGGATACCTGTTCACCACGGGCACGCTCGGCGCCTGGGGCCTCACCATGGCGCTGTCCTTCATCTTCTTCCTGGCCTCCGCCGGGGCCAGCGCCGGCTACCTCACGGTGAGCGAGATCTTCCCGCTGGAGATCCGGGCCCTGGCCATCGCCTTCTTCTACGCGATCGGCAGCGCGATCGGTGGGGTGGCCGGCCCCTACCTGTTCGGGGCGCTGGTGGAGACCGGCAAGGAGGCGAACCTGTTCATCGGCTACGCGCTCGGCGCGGGGCTGATGTTGCTCGGTGGCGTGATGGAGGCGTTCATGGGGGTGGATGCCGAGCAGCGGTCCTTGGAGGAGGTGGCGGAGCCCCTGTCTTCGGAAGGGGTGGAGCGGGGCGACGCCGCGTGAGGATCCTCACCAGGAGGCGGGACGACCCGGTCGATGCCGGAAGGGCTCGAAGGCCATCCTGGCGAGGGACTCGGTGGCGTAGACGCTGACCACCGCGCCGGGACGGGAAGAGAGCTCGCGGGAGCGCTCGGGGGTGGTCCTGAGCAGGACGACCACGTCGAGCCGGTCCAGCACCAGGACGTCGGGCGCGTGCGCGATGTCGTCGATCTCCGCCAGGTCGCTCGCCACCACCACGAAGCGCTGATCCTCCATCCTCACGATCATCGGAAGGCGGGCGGTGCCCGGGCATCGACCCTCCGGGTCGTTCCCGCATGGCACCCGGTCAGAGCCGTCCTCGGGCGGGACCGTCCGCGCTCGTTCGGATGACCTAGGCTCCGGCACCTCGGAGGTCCGTCCGATGGCGTCGCATCACCCGCGTCGTCCGCGCTGCAGGGACAGGAGCCCGACCGCCGCCCAGCCGATGCCCACCAGGCCCAGATACGTGAGTCCCCGGTACACGAGCACGGCGGCCACGGCCGTCGGGCCCTGCACGCCGTAGGCCACGAATGTCGCGACCATCCCCCCCTCCACGATGCCCAGCCCCCCGGGCGTGATCCCGATCGACGACACGACCTTCGCGCCTGCGAACGCCAGGAGCACGACGCCCCACGGAACATGACCGCCCGCCGCCAGGAAGGCGAACGCGAGGGCTGCCACGTCCATGAGCCAGTTCGCGAGGGAGAGCCCGAAGGCCGTCAGCCACGTGGCGACGTCCGGGTGGGGGAAGCTCAGCTGACCTGCCGTCCTTCCGATCCTCTGGGTCGTCCTGGCCACCAGCGAACCCCGATCGCGGCCGAAGGTCCGCTCGACCCACCCCAAGCCGGCCGCGAGCAGGTGCGGGTGTCGGAACAGGGCCGCGGCGCCGACCGAGCCGACCGTCACCACCGCCAGCGTGGGGACCAGGACCGTGCTGTCGGGTCCGCCCGCGAGGACCCCGCCGGCCAGAGCCACGGCGGCCAGCGCCGCGAAGGCGAGCGCCCCGGACGCCAGCTCGGCCCACGCGGCCGCGGCCGGTTCGGCCCCCAGCTGTCGGTACCGCGAGTAGGTGTACCCCTCGGCCACCGCGACCCCCGCCGGGATGGACATCGCGATCGCGTTGCTGGCCAGGGTCACCAGGTTCATCCGCCACCGATCCGCGTGCACGCCACCGGCCCGCAGGACGATCAGCTCGGCCTCGGCCAGGGGAGGCACGGAGCCCATCTCGACGATGAACGCCAGACCGACCCAGTACCAGGTCAGCCTGGTCACGATCGACGCGAACCCTTCGAACAGATGTCGCTGGCTGAAGGCGGCCACGCCCACGCCCACCAGCGCCCCGATCTGCAGGGCGATGCGCGCCCACAGCTTCCGGCGCCCCGCGGATCCCTCCTAGAGCTTCCAGTCGGTGAGCGACCCGATCGGGAGCAGCCCGTAGGAGTCGACGATGTCCAACGGGGTGTCCTCGTTCATGACCAGCGCCACCGGCCTCGCGTATTCGGCACGGAACCCGCCGGAGTGCTCGATCACCTTCCCGGTGAGCCGCACCACGCCCCAGAGGCTCGTCTTGCCGTAGTAGTCGGTCCGCACGCGGTCGGGCCGGTCGTACGTGGGCTGGCTCTTGGAGGCGTAGATCCCGCAGGAGCACCCCTCGGCGGGGGCGGTGTGCGATGAGAACAGGAACAGGGTCTTCGGGCAGTACGCGCGCATGGGTCGATCCGTCGGCCACCGGCCGCGTCCCCAGGGAGATACCGAGTACAGCCCACCTCGTCGTACGCGCCAGACCCGGTACCCGTACAGGGGTTCACGCCGGAACTGCATCCGGTTCCGTCACCGGCTCTCGCACCGGGGTCTGGGCGGGTTCCTCATCGGGAACCACGATCCAGGTCTGTTCCTCCTCGCCGATCTGCATGGTCGTTCCCCTCGAGGAGGTGGGTTCGCTCTGGGTCGAAGGGGCGATCCCACCGAGTCTTCCCTCGATGCCGGATGGGGGGTCCCCGCCGACCCGACACGGGACCCAGGTGAAGGCTTCCCGAGATCCCCGCCCTCAAACCTCTGGGGGCCAGTCCTCCCGCTCAGGACTGAACCGGGGCCCCGATCCGACCGATACCGTTCCTAGCCGAGGCAACCGTCGCGACGCCATCGGCCGGTCTTCACGCGAGGAGGAGGAGCCCGTCATGGATCCGCAGGGTCCGGTCGGCGGCCCGCGGCCGGCCCCCCCGCCGCCTCCTTCAGCGCTGCGGGCGGAGCCGCCCAGGACCGCGTCCCCGCGCTCGGCGCGCCGAGGGATCCGGGTGCTCGCGGTGGTGCTGGCGAGCCTGTTGGTCGTCGCCGGCACCGGCGCGGCGGCCGCCTTCTACCTGGCGCGCGGGGCGAGCGAGGAGCTCATCCAGATGATCCCCGCGTCCAGCGACGTGGTAGTCACGGCGTACCTCGACCCCTCGGCGGGTCAGAAGCTCAACCTGCTGTCGCTGATGCACCGGTTCCCGGCCCTCGCCGACGACCGGCAGCTCCGCGGGCGGATCGACGACCTGCTCGACCAGGCGCTCGAGGATGCGGGTCTCAGCCATCAGGACGTGCGGTCCTGGCTCGGATCCGAGGTCGCCGTCGCCATCGAGCTGCAACCGGGCCTGGGGGATCCGACCACGGCGATCCTGATCACCAGCACGGACGACGACGCGGCAGAGACGGCGATCGAGCAGGGGCTGCGGACCTCGCTCGGGGCCGGAGGTAGCCGCGGATACCGAGGGGTGAGCCTGCACACCTACGGCGCCGGCTCATCGGCCGTGACCTTCGGGATCGTGGATCACGTGGTGGTGCTGGGGAGCCGTGCCGACGGAGTGACCCGTGTGATCGACGTGGCCAAGGGCACCGGACGCGCGATCGGCGACGACCCCCGGTTCTCGAGGACCATCTCCACGCTGCCCCGGGACAGGCTCGGCTTCGCGTACGTGAACGCGGGGGGGATCGTTCGGGCGTCGCTCGAGGCGAACGGCCTGGGGGCGGCGATCGGGGCGGGGACCGGCCTTGACACCCTGCGTGCGCTCGAGGGGATCGGCGTGTCGCTGTCGGCCCATCCCGACGGGCTGGCCCTCGACTACACGATCGGTGTGGATCCCTCCAAGCTGCAGCCGGAGGCCCGCGCCCAGCTGGAGCAACCGTCGGGCCAGAACGGTGTGGTCCGGCTGGTCCCCGGCGACGCCTTGGCGGTCATGACCCAGCGGGGCCTGGCTGCCGGTCTCAGGGCCGCCGTCGACCAGGCCCTGGCCACCCCCGAAGGCGAACGGGTGCGTCAACGGCTGGGCGTGGACCAGATGCTGGCCGCCCTCACCGGAGACGTGGCGGTGGAGGTGGCCCCCGAAGCCCCCGCCACGCCGATCGGGGGAGCCGTGGTGCTCGGCGTGAGCGACGCCAAGGCGGTCCAACGCACGCTGGATGGGCTCGCCCGACTGGCGATCCGGGCGCAGCGGCGCGCGGAGGGCGCCGTCCCCACCCCCTTCGGCGACCTCACGGGAACCGTGGTGCTCGCGAAGAGCTTCACTCCGGAGGCTCCGACGGTGCGGCTGCGGACCACCACCTATCGGGGCGTGAGGATCCGGTACGTGGAGGACCCGTCCCTTTCCGCCATGAGCGGGGTCCTGCCGGCCTATGCGGTGGTGGACGGGGCGGCCATCATCGGGTCGACGCCCATGGACGTCCGCAAGGTGATCGACGTGAGGGACGGGATCCGGGCGAGCATCGTGGACTCGCCGAGCTACTTGGACGCGCTGGCCCACGTGCCCGGGGACGGCACCCTGTACGTGGACGTGGCGGGGGTCGTCTCGGGGCTGGGCCCGCAGCTCCCGCCCGACGTCCGGTGGAACCTGGAGCCGCTCCGAGCGGTGGTGCTCGGAAGCACGTCGTCTCCCTCCCGGATCACCGGTCGGCTGTTCGTCCGGATCGGGTGAGCGGGCTCGAGGGGAACCACGATCAGGCCGAGCCTCGGCCCGGCTGCCCGGACCAGCGATGCGGCGGTAGGCTTCGCAGCGTGAGAGGCGATCGTATCGAGGTCGTGGTGGACTCGGGCAACGGGGTCCTGAGGTACGAGATCGAGGCGACCAGGGCCGGTCGGCGGGTGGAGGTCTCGACCTCGAGGAGCGTGATCGAGGTGACCGAGGTCACCAGGACCGGCGCGCCGGTGCGGAGCGGCCGGTTCATGGCCGATCGGGTGGTGGCCCTGGTCGAGCATCCCGCCCCCCCGCCGCCCACCCGGGGCCGCCGGCCCCCTCGAGGACAGGTCTCGCTGGTCTGATGGACGACGAAGCGCTCCTCGCGCTGGCCGAGAAGACCCTGACCGAGATCAAGATCGCCCAGGGCCTGTCCGACGAGCACGCCTCGGTGCTGGCGGCGCTCCGGATCCGGCTGAAGGGCAGCGCCGGCGGCTCGCTCGAGGAGCTGCTCCAGGCCGCGGGCGACCTCGGTGGCGAGAGCCTGGAGGACAAGCTCGCCGAGGCCGAGCGCCGGCCCAAGCCCTCCCTGGACGACCTGCTGAAGCAGGACCCGAAGCCCAAGCGCGACTGGCCTTCCTGACCGGCGTGCCCCCCTCGGTGAACCGCGGACGGCGCCGCATCGAACATCTGCCGATGGACCTTCGCTCGCCCCGACCGGTGATCGCGGCGGCGAGCCTCGGCCTCTCGCTCCTGCTCACGGCCTGCGCGGCGGTCTCGTCGGGGCCCGCCCCGGCCGCATCGGGGAGCGGCGCTGCATCCGCCGCTCCGAGCGCCTCGCTCTCCGGCACCTCGGTGCTCTCCGCGGCCGATGCCCAGTTGGCGGACCAGGTGTGCACCCAGAACAGCCCCGAGGTGCTGCTCCGCACGTACCGAGGGACGCAGCTCGGGCGCTCGGGGGACATTCAGCTGATCCCCCGCTACCCGGACTTCATGGGCGCCGGCCTACCCCACGCCACGCCGTACGCCTACACGCAGGACGTCCCCCTGTTCCTGTACGGGCCGGGGTACGTGAAGCCGGGGACCTACACCCGGCCGGCCTCGCTGACCGACATCGCCCCCACCGAGGGGGCCATCCTCCAGTTCCCGTTCCACGCCCCCGACGGGGTCGCCCAGACCGAGGCCCTGCTCCCGAGCTCGGGCCGGCCCCCGCCGAGGCTCGTGGTCACCCTGGTCTGGGACTCGGGGGGCATGGATGTGCTTGACGCCTGGAAGCGCGACTGGTCGTACCTTCGATCCCTGCTCCCGCACGGGGCGTGGTTCACCCACGCCACGGTGGGCGCCTCGCCATCGAACACCCCCACCGGCCATGCCGAGATCGGCACCGGCGCCTTCCCCGTCCACAACGGCTTCGTGGACGACTACATCGAGCTGGACGGCAGGATCCAGAAGCCCAACGCGAACGGGCCGGCCTTCCTGGAGGTGCCCACCCTGGCCGATCTCTACGACCGAGCCATGGGCAACCGGCCGGTGGTGGGCGCCGTGGTGACCCTCTCGGCGCACGTGATGATGATGAGCCACGGCTCGCTCTGGGGCGGGGGCGATCGGGACATCGCGATCACGCGCGAGGTCACGAACGCCTCCACCGCCGGCGCCGAGGCCGGCCGGTGGAACCTCAGCTCGCAGATGGCTCCGTACTACCGGATCCCTGCCTACGTGAACTCGCTGCCCCCGCTGGCCCACTACCTGCGACCGATCGACGCCCTCGACGGGCAGCTGGACGGCGCGTGGCGGGGCAACTCGATCGCCCAGCTGCAGGACGGGTTCGACACGCCCGCCAGGACCCCGTACCAGACGAAGCTGATCGAGGCCGTGATCCAGCGCGAAGGGTTCGGGAAGGACGACGTCCCCGACCTGCTGTCGCTGAACTACAAGGCGATCGACGTGGTGGGCCACCTGTTCAGCGCGAACTCGGTGGAGATGTCCGACACGCTCCGGATCCAGGACCAGGCCCTCCGTCAGCTGGTGGGGTTCCTGAACGCCACGGTGGGCAAGGGTCGGTGGGTCATGGTGCTCACGGCCGATCACGGCACCCAGCGTCTGCCCACCGTTTCCGGCGCGTTCGTGGCGAACATCGACCGGTTCACCGCCGACATCGAGCACCGCTTCGATCACGACGGCGACGGCACGCCGCTGCTGCTCAGGGTCCGACCCACCCAGCTGTGGGTCGACCCGGCCGAGATGGCCCGCAACCACGTCACCCTGGACCAGATCAGCCAGTACGTGATGCAGCTCACCCAGTCCCAGCTCACGCGCAGCGGCGTCCAGGCCGATCCGGCGACCGCGAACGACCGGGTGTTCTCGGGGGCGCTGCCGTCCCGGCTGCTGCGATCCTTGCCCTGCCTGCCGCCGAACGTCGGCTGAGCCGCCAGTCCGGGCAGGGCCCGGTTCGATGCGGGGACCGGTCAGCGGTCCGCGGGTGCCCTCGGCCCCCGTCGGCCGCGGCGGGAGGGCCTATCCTGCATCCGTGGACTTCAACCAGGCGCCGATCCTCCTGTTCTGGGAGACCACGCGGGCCTGCCGGCTCGCCTGCCGTCACTGCCGGGCCGAGGCCATCGCCACCCCGCTGCCCGGACAGCTGTCCACGTCGGAGGGGATCCGGCTGATCGAGGACCTGCGGGGGTTCCGGCCGCACCGCCCGGTGCTGATCTTCACCGGGGGCGATCCGTTCATGCGGGAGGACCTGTGGGAGCTGGCGGACCGAGCCCGGGGCAACGATCTGCCGATCGGGTTCGCCCCCAGCGTCACGCCGCTGCTCACCGAGCGGGCCGCCCGCCGCATGCGCGAGGCTGGGGCCCGGACCGTCTCGATCAGCCTGGACGGGGCCGACGCCGCCTCGCACGAGGGCGTCCGGGGTGTGGGGGACCACTTCGCCCGGACCGAGGAGGCCGTCCGGATGCTGGTGCGGGAGGGCTTGAGCGTCCAGATCAACACCACGGTGATGCGGCGCAACGTGGAGCAGCTCGCGGACATCGCCGGGCTGGTGGCCGCCTGGGGCGCCGATATCTGGGAGGTGTTCTTCCTGATCCGGGTGGGGCGGGGCTCGGAGCTCGAGGAGCTCACGCCGCTCGAGAACGAGGACGTGGTCCAGTTCCTATACGAGGCCTCCCGGTACGGCTTCATCGTGCGGACCGTGGAGGCTCCGTTCTTCCGCCGGGTGGTGGCCTCGCGCCGAGAGCTCGATCCATCCGCCGATCCCGCCGCCGCCTTCGGGCTGGGCCCGATGTACCGGTACCTGGCCGAACGGCTGCGGTCGACCCTCGGGACGCCGGGCCCTTCCCGGGCGCAGGGCGTGGGCACCCGGGACGGCAAGGGGATCTTGTTCGTGGCCCACGACGGCGACGTCTACCCGGCCGGGTTCCTCCCGGTGCGCCTGGGCAACGTGCGCCAGGACGACGTGGTGGCGCTGTATCGCCACCACCCGATGCTCCGAGCGATCCGCGGCGCTGCCTTCTCCGGCCGGTGCGGCCGGTGCCGGTACGCCGATCTCTGCGGCGGGTCCCGGTCCCGAGCCTTCGCCGCCACCGGCGATCCCCTGGGCGAGGATCCCGCGTGCGCCTACGAGCCCGGACCGGCCCTGGTCACCTAAGCGGCGGGTCAGGGCACCGTCGAGACCTGAAGGCGGTCGCCGCCGGTGACGATCACTCGCCGGCCCGGCTCGAGCGGGGACCCGTCCAGCCTGCCGCCCGGTCCGGAGGGTGTCACCCGCAGCGAGGCCAGGCCGCTGGCCACCCGCACGTGGATCAGACCGGGCTCCGGGTAGGGCTGGGGCCGCAGGCCTCCGTAGTAGTAGGCCAGGATCTGAGAAGCCGAGAAGCCCCGGCGGGCCTTCCCGTACGCCCCCCACTGGACCATGCCCACACCGTGGCCCCACCCCCTCCCGGTGAAGACCGCGGCCCCGCGCGTGGAGGAGACCCGCACCCAATGCGACGGGATGGTCACCGGCAAGGAGTCGGTCGGGTAGTGCGCGGGCTCCAGGCACGGCGCCCACGCGTCGACGATGCCCCGGAAGCTGTCGAGGTCCAGTGACCGCGAGCTCTGGCCCGCCGAGAGCACGATGGTCGAGCCCTGCGACTGGATCCGTGCCACCCGTCGATGGGCGGTCCAGGTGCCGCCCTCCCGCAGGAACCTGGTGAGATCCGAGAAGGGGATGCGGACCCGCCAATGGGAGGTGGGCGAGGCGCCGTCGTCCCGCTCCACGACCGGCCGGAGGTAGGGGAGCGGGGCGCTACCGAAGACCTGCTCGTTGCCGTACGTGTGCCCGTTCGACGTGGAGAAGTACACGGTCTCTGCAGGCCGCCCCTGGTACAGCAGGACCAGCCCGGAGGTCGACCGGACCGCCCGGTACCAGCGGCGGACGTCGGGCTGGGGCGGGACCGGGATGCCTCGGTAGACCTGGCAGGAGGTGGTGGCGCAGATCGGCGTCCGGAGGGTCTGGCCCTGGGACCCGCTCCATCCGGTGGTGGCCAGCGCGTAGCTCCGGGCGGCGATGGCTTGGGCCTGGAGTGCGGCCGTGGGCCAGGACGGCGGGACCTCCGCGATCCCCTCGAGGTAGCGCTCGAACGGCAGCGTGAGGGTGAGCGAGAGCGTGCCGTCCTCGGAACGGACGATCCGGAGGTTGCCCGGGTACCGCGCCCGGAACGATCGGGACGGCGGACGGACGCATCGGGAGGCCGCGTGCGGGTAGCGGCCCCGAAGGAGCAGGGAGCCATGGCCCGGCGCGCCGATGCGCACGGCGCCGGCCGTCGAGGCCGGTGCCGACGGCGTGCCGGTCGGCGGAGGTTCCGAGATGGGAGAGGGTCCCGGGCTGCCCGAGGCCGAGGCCGGCGACGGCGCCGGGCTCCCCGAGGTCCCGGCGGGCGGCGGGGAGGACCGGGACGAGCCTCCGGTGGGCGCCGAGCTACACGCCGCCAGAGCGACGAGGAGGATCGGCAGGATGCAGCCGGCGATCCGCCGGGAGAGCGGGCGCGTTCCCACGTCGCTCGCACGCTATCAGCCGGCGCGGTTCGGTGGGCCGACCGGGGGGCCAGGTCGGGACGGGGGCCGCGCGGCTCGGTAGCGGCTGGGCCGCCTGGAGCCTGGCGCGGCCGGCTGAGCTCGGGAAGACCGCGCTTCGGGTCGGGAGACACGCTCGAGCTCGGCGACCGGCCCCCCGGGACCGGGACCACTTCCCCTAAGGCCGGACCTCGAGGCCCGGAAGGCTGGTCGCGGGCCCGGCTCCATCGGGACCGGGTCCGGGAGGGACCTCGACGGGCTGGAGGTGAGGAGGATGGCGACCGAGGCCTCGTATCCCCTCCGGGTGGAGGCGGAGCTGGAGCCACGCCTTTCCCGGTGGCTGTGGCTGGTGAAGTGGTTCCTGGCGATCCCGCATTTCATCGTGCTGGGCTTCCTGTGGATCGCCTTCAGCGTGCTCACCCTGGTGGCGTTCTTCGCCATCCTGTTCACGGGCCGGTACCCTCGCTCGATCTTCGAGTTCAACGTGGGGGTCATGCGGTGGACCTGGCGGGTGAGCGACTACGCGTACGGCGTGCTGGGCACGGACGCTTACCCGCCCTTCACCCTCGAACCCGTGCCGGGCTATCCGGCCCGGCTCGAGGTGGCCTACCCCGAGCATCTGTCCCGGGGTCTGGTGCTCGTGAAGTGGTTCCTGGCCATCCCCCACCTGATCATCGTGGGGATCCTGGCCAGCGGGGGCACCTGGCTCGCCTGGAACGCCGACCATCTCAACTGGGGGGCCGGGGGCGGCCTGATCGGCCTGCTGGTGCTGGTGGCGGCCGTGATCCTGGCCGTGACGGGCACCTACCCACGGCAGCTGTTCGACCTGATCCTCGGTCTGAACCGGTGGACGCTCAGGGTGGCCGCCTACGTCTCGCTGATGACCGACCGGTACCCGCCCTTCCGGCTGGACATGGGCGGGAACGAGCCCGGCGGCGTCGGGACGCTGACGATCCCCGCCCCCCCGAGCTCCGAGCCCGGACCGACGCTTCCCGCACCCCCTCCGTCGGGGGGTGCCCGGCGCGGCGGCTGGACCGGCGGCCGGATCACGGCGGTCGCGATCGGCTCGCTCCTGGCCCTGGTCTCGTTCGCCCTCTTCGCCGGCGGCGGGTTCCTGCTGTGGGCCTTCGGCACGCAACGGGACGCCCAGGGCTTCTACAGCACGCCTGAGCGGACCTACCAAGCGAACACGTACGCGTTGATCACCCGAGCTCGGGTCACCGAGCCCGGACCGGGCTGGTTCTCCATCCGCGGAGGGGGCTGGCTGTTCGGGGCGGTGTCCGAGGAGGCCATCCGGATCCGCGTGAACGAGCAAGGGGGAGGCAACGTCTTCGTCGGTGTGGCCCCGTCGACGGACGTGGATCGGTACCTGTCGGGCGTGGCGAGGACCGTGGTCACCGATCTGCCGGACCCCGACTACCGGAGCCTCTCCGGGAGCGCTCCCGCCGGAGCGCCCTCGTCCCAGGCCTTCTGGGAGGCCTCGGCCACGGGCGCCGGCACGCGGTCGCTGCGCTGGGATCTCCATGAGGGGTCCTGGACGATCGTGGTGATGAACGCCGATGGCTCCCGGGGGATCGACATCCGGGCCGATGCCGGCGCGAGGGTCCCCGCTCTGCCCTGGATCGCCGCGGGGCTGCTGATCGGTGGCGCCGTGGTGCTGGCGGGAGCCGCGCTGCTGATCGCGATCCCGGTCTCCCGCGCGAACCGGAGCACCAGACGAGGGGGCTCGATGCCCTGAGCCCGTGAGCTCTCGGGCCGGCGGTGCTCAGGCGGCGTCGTCCCGCACCACCGCTCCGATCCTCGGCGAGGCCAGGGCCGGCGACTCGCCCTCGAGCCAGGACTCGAGGTCGGGCGCCCGGCTGGGGGGACGGCCGACCAGGTACAGGCCGACGATCACGCCCAGCCCGCCGATCGTCACACCCAGCGTGACCCACAGGGCGGTGGCGACGCCCACCCATCGGCTCCCGGCCGTTCCGATGGTCACGGCGATCGCCAGGATCACCGGGGCCAGGACGAAGTCGGCCACCGAGCGCACCAGCTCGACCAGGGCGAAGGTGCGCCCCACCATCATCGCCGGCAGGGCGAACGCGGCCATCCACAGGGCGGGGGAGACCGTGGCGCCGGCTCCGGTCCCGAGCAGGGCTGCCGAGATCAGGATCACGATGTCCCCGCCGCCCCGGCCCGCGAACAGCACGGCCCCGCCGGCGGCGATGCAGGTCATCCCGGCCAGGACCAGGTGCGGCAGGAACCGGGTGCGGAGCAGCATGGCGAGGGCCACCGAAGCCACGATCGTGCCGAGCACCATGGGCCAGTAGAGCAGGCCCACGTGCGTGGGGGACTCGTGCACCGTGGTGAGCAGGTACTGCTGGCCGAGCTCGAGGAACGAGACGAACGCCCCCCCGGCGACCGCGGCCACGATCGTTCCGGCGACCGGGATCGTGTTCGACATGGTGCGCACCGGCGAGAGCGGCTCGCGCTTGTGGTACTGGGAGAAGAGCAGGACCACCAGCGCCGTCAGCCCGACCGTGAGGGGCACGATGAACAGCGGCGAGGAGAAGGGGGTGGGATCGACCCAGGAGGTGGCCAGGAAAGGCAGGACCGTGGCGACCAGGGCCAGGCTGAGGGCCGAGCGGTCCATGGGGAAGCCGGGGTTCATGGGCTCCGTGTGCTGGAGCACGACGAGGCCCAGCGCGAGGTTGGCCGCGCCCACCAGGGCGACCCCTCCCAGGAACCAGCGCCAGTGTCCGGCGGCCGCAGCCGGACCGCCCAGCAGCGGGCCGGCCGTCACCGCCCCGAAGAACCCGATGTCGATGAACGCCGCCGTGGTCCTCATCCGGCGCGCCGGGTACCGGTTGACCAGGGGGGGCACGGCGATCACCAGCAGCAGGCCGGTGGCGAACCCCTGGAGCACGTGTCCCGCCCCGAACGCGATGGGCTCGGTGGCCACCGCGGCGGTGAGCGATCCCACCACGAAGCCGCTCTCGCAGATCACGAACAGGGTGCGCTGGGAGAACCTCTGCACGATGTCGCCGCCCAGCAGCGCCCCAAACGCGTAGCCGGCGATGGCCAGCCCGTCGAAGACCTGGATCGTGGTCCGGCTGGTGCCCAGGTGGTGGGCGATGACCGGGGACAGGAACACGAACCCGGTGGTGACCACCAGGAACGGCGACAGCGCCAGGACCACGTTCGTGGTGACGGCGCCATACCCGGGAGGTGGTGCGTCCGGCATGCGTCCTTCGTTCCCGGCCCTCCCGGTTCCGAACCGGATACCGAGGGAGCGACCTTCGTCCTAGTCCGATGGTCGGTGGGGCCCCCGGGGCGGGTGAGTCCCTTGTTGCCCGTTCGGGCTATCGACTGTCACTCGCTGCTGTCGCATAGTCGGGCTACAGAACATGAGGACGTTCACCGACCAGCAACGCTACGTGGTGGTGCTCGGGGACGCGGCCGACGAGGTCTCCGAGGCGCCCACCGTCACCGTCCTCGATCGCCTGGATCGGGTGGTGCTCCTCGAGGCCAGCTACCGGACGGCGGTGGAGCTGCGGCACCGGGACGGCGTCATCATCCACATCTACGAACGCGAGCGGGACGCGCGGCGCGCGTTCGGCCTGTTCGTCCACTGAGGGGCCGAGGCGCCCCAGCGGGCGCCGGCTCGACTCGGGGTCAGCCCGCGTCGCGGACGCCGACCTCGTCGAGGTGCCTGAGCAGGTCGGCCGGGTCCTGATACACGCGGTACGCGCCGGCCCGCTCCAGTTCCTCCATCCCGTAGCCCCCGGAGAGCAGCCCGATCCCGAGGGATCGCGCCCGGCGGGCGGCGAGCAGGTCCCACACGCTGTCACCCACCACCACGGCGTTCGAGATGTCGACGCCCAACCGCAGCGCCGCCTCCAGGAACAGGTCCGGGTCGGGCTTGGCCCGCTCCACCAGGTCGCGCGTGATGACCGGCACGCCCTCCGGGACCTCGAGCGCGTCCAGGGTGGGGCCGGCGCTCTCCAGGTGTCCGCTGGTGGCCACGGCCCAGGCCACGTCGAGCTCGGTCAGCTTCCGCAGCAGCTCGCGGGCCCCGGGCAGGGGCTGGACCCGGTCCGCCAGGCGGGCATACGCCTGGGCGTGGCCTCGCTGCAGCCGGTCCTGGATCTGCGGCGACAGTGGCACCCCGGTCTCGCGGAGCAGGGCTTGGGCGAACAGGCCGCCGCTCATGCCGATCCTCCGGTGGATCCGCCAGACGGAGAGCTGGATGCCCTCGGCTTCGAGGGCCTCACGCCACGCCAACACGTGCTGGTACACGCTGTCGACCAGCGTGCCGTCCAGGTCGAACAGCATGGCCGGGGGACCGGTCATCCATACCTCCCATACAGGTCGCTGTGCGGATCGAAGAAGCCGCCGGCCGGCCGCGCGTGGGCGTGCCAGTGGTCGGGGATCCTTCGGCGCTCCGGGTCGATCCAGTACCCCTCCTCCCCGTAGCGCTGGGCCGCCACACGGTCCAGGTGTGCCAGGAGCCGGGCCTCCTCCTCGGGGTCGGGGAGGCCGTGCGTGCGCCAGACCACCATCGGGGTGGCGCACACCAGGCAGTCCGCCACCCAGCAGTCCTCGTCCTCGAAGTGCCAGGCCGTGACGTGCTCGGCCCGGCACAGCAGGCAGTCATGCTCAGGCATCGGACCTCACCAGCTCGACCACGTCGCCCACCGCGACCCCGTGGTGGGCGAAGAAGCCCCGGTTGGCCTCCACCGCTCCCACGAACGGCGCGCCGGCATCGTACGTGCGGCAGGGCTCCCGCCGGCAGGGCACCATCTCCCGTAGGGCCACGATCCTGCCGTCGTGGTCCCAGAAGGCGATCGACAGCGGGATCAACGTGTCCTTCATCCAGAACCGAGCCCGCACGGGCTGGTCCCATACGAACGCCATCCCCTGGTCGGCCGGCAGCGAGGTCCGGCCCATGAGCCCCCGCTCGCGCTCGGCCGGCGTGTCGGCGATCTCCACCCGGAGGGTCACGGTGCCGCCGGCGGTCCGGATCCGAACGCGATCGGCGGGCGTGGTGGCGGCAGCGGGCCGGCCTCCTCCCGAGCACGCGGTGACCAGGGAGGCGAGCACCACGAGCAGCGCGAGCACAGGGCGCGTCGCGCGATGGTTCCACGTCGGGCGAGCAGGTGCCATTGCTATCATCCCTTGGCCGCCGGAGTAGCTCAGTCGGCAGAGCACCTCCATGGTAAGGAGGGGGTCCGGGGTTCGAGTCCCCGCTCCGGCTCGTCGCCTCGACAGGTCCTCATCCGCGGCCCTGGGCAGGGCATGGCGAGGTCGCGCTTCGTCGGGAAGCCGAACGCGTTGACAAACGCGCGACCGGCCTGCTGGTCCCGCCTACCGAGATGGCGCAGAAGAGCCGGCAACCGCTTAACGTTTCGAACCCCATCGCCCCCGTAGTGATGGAGGGCTAGGGTCTGCCGCGTGCTCGATGAGGGGTCCCGACGACGCCTGGAAGGCGCGTACCGCGAGTACGGCGCGGAGGTCTGGAGGGCGATCTATGCCTATTCGGGAGGAAGCCGGCATATCGCTGACGAGGCGGTGGCCGAGGCGTTCGCCCAGGCTGGCCGCGGCCTGGACCGAATCAGGGATCTCCGGCCCTGGCTGTTCCGGGCGGCCTTCAAGATCGCGGCCGGCGAGCTCAAGCAGCGACCCGCGCCGAGCCTACGTCCTCCTGCCCCTCAGGACGGACAGGGGATGATGGAGCTGCTCGATCTCGCCCGTTCACTCACGAGTGCTCAGCGCCGGGCGTTCGCCCTGCGCGACGTGCTCGGGTTCTCGAGCCGAGAGGCCGCCAAGCTCATGGGGACGAGCGAGGTCGCAGTCCGGGTCCACCTCCACGCCGCCCACCGTCGCCTCAGGGCGCTAGTGCTGGAGGCCGAGTCGTGAGGATCGAGGATCTGCGAAGGCTCCGCTCCGAAGAGCCACTCGACCTGTGGCCAGAGATCGAGCGCCGCCTGTCGCTTCCTTCTCCCGGTGGCCGAAGCCCTCTCCGACGCGTCTCCACCCTGGTGGCGGCGGTGGGGATCGCCTTCATCTTCGGCCTGTCGCTGTACGCGCTGACCGGGTTGATCGGAGGTCGCGGCGCCTCGGTGGGAAGCGGCGGCATCGTCAGGGTCCCGGTCCCCGCGCCGCAACCCTTGGCGGCGGGAGAGGGCGCGGTCTGGGTGGTGGGCGGCCTCTCAGACCAGGGCGGGCTCTGGCGGGTCGACCCCACGACCGATCGGGCGCGGCTCGTGGCGGGCACCGAGGGGGCGTGGTGGCCGGCCACCGGCGAAGGAGCGGCCTGGGTCACGACCTGCCGCCCCGGGGACAAGACCGACTGTGCACGGGCCGATCTGCTTCGGATCGACCCCGCCTCCGGCACCCTGACCGCCAGCCTGCGGCTGCCCGCCCCGCCCATGCAGATCGCCGCGGGCCTGGGCTCGGTGTGGATCTCGGCGGACCAGCACCTGCTCAAGATCGACCCGGTGAGCATGTCGATCGTGGGCGAGATCCCCCTCCACACCAACCTGCTCGGCACCGCGGGCGGCTTCCTATGGGCCACTGTGGGAGGAGCGGGCGCAACCGGCGTGGACAAGATCGACCCTTCCACCGGGCGAGTGCTGGCCCACATCCCCTTCGGGGATCCCTGCACCTTCGCGGCCAGCGGGGATCTCGTGGCGGTGGCAAGCTGCCAGGGCGGGCTGCCCCCCGGGAGCGGGCCGGATCACTTGGTCGGGATCGATCCGTCCACGGCCACGGTCCTCTACGACGTGCCGCTGTCCTCCTACGGGGGGCTAGCCTTCGCCGCTGGATACCCCTGGATCGCCTCATGGACGAAGGACCCGGAGCGGGTCGAGGTCCGCCAGCTCGATGCGTCCACCGGGCTGCCCACCGGCGTGAGCGTCTCGCTCGGACCGGGACCGCGTCCCTGGATGGAGCTCGGCATGGGCGCGCCGGGCGTATCCGTCGCCACGTCCGACGGCTCCTTCTGGCTCACCCACGTCGATGCCGATGACGTCGTTCGCGTTGATGTCCCCGTCGCTGACGCCAGTCGGAGCTCCTCATCGGCCGGCGCCGCGCAGGGACGGTGCGTCAAGGTGGGCGCCCAAGGTGATTTCGATGACGATGGCACTCCCGACACGGTCAGGCTCTACGACGAGGTCGCCCAGGGCCAGACCTGCCATCAAGACATGTCCCACTTGCTCCACCTCTCCGCTCAGTTCGGGTCGGGAGGAGGCTTCGACATCCCGTTCTCCTACTGCCAGGGCGGCGCGTGCTCGCGGGTCCTGCAGGCGGTAGACCTGGACGGCGATGGTCGCTCGGAGCTGGTGATCGAGGTGGGCCCCGGCGCCGCGATCGATTCCGTGGAGCTCTTCCGGGTATCGGCGGACGGGATCATCCCGCTCCGGGTCGCTCCCCCCGGCGACCCCGGCTTCGTCGAGCCCGGTCCGGCGATCCTCGGGGGCTCGTTCGACTCGGGCGGCATGAGCCCCGTGTCGTGCCGGAGCCAGCCGGATGGGACCACGCAGATCGTCTCGGTCCACGCCGCAGCGACCGGCGATCTCAACACGGCTCCTTGGGACGTGCACCGAACGGTGCTCGCGCTGCAGGGCGACACGTTCGGGGTCGTGGGCAGCTCCGATCAGACGGTGGAACACTTCCAGCCGAGCGCGCCGGTGTTCAGCTGCGCCCCAGGGTCGCCCTAGCGCGTCCGATCCACCGGCCCATCGAGTTCCTGCAGAGGGACCTCGGCACGACCCGGGCTCCGGGAAGAAGATGGGGATCCCGGCGCGAGACTAACGCCGGCGTGGTCCCGGGGGTTCATGTACAGGATGCTGGAGCAGCAGGCGGGCCGGCGGACCGTGGTGGAGTTCGACTCCTTCTACCGCGAGCACTACGCGCGGCTCGTCCGCGCCCTGCTGGTGCTGACGAGCGACCCGGCCGAGGCCGAGGACCTGGCCCAGGAGGCGCTGTCGCGCCTGTACGAGCGGTGGGACCGGGTCCAGGAGATGGACTCGCCCCAGGGCTACCTGTACCGCACGGCCCTGAACCTGAACCGCAAACGGGTCCGCCGGCTCCTGGTGCGCACCCGCCGAGCGATCACCCTTCGGGCGTCGGCGCCGGAGGATCTGCCGGCCGCCGAGGATCGGATCGCTCTGCAGGCGGCGGTGGCCAGGTTGCCTCGGGCCCAGCGCGAGGCGGCGGTGCTGGTGGAGTTGCTCGGGCTGGACGGGAACGAGGCAGCCAGGGTCCTCCGGATCAGCCCGGGGGCGGTCCGCTCGCGGCTCCTGCAGGCCCGCCGCAACCTGCGCGCACACCTTGGAGGACCCGATGCCTGAGGACCTGCGAGATCTCCTGCGACGCACCGTGGAGTGGTACGAGCCGCGGCCGCCCGACCCGACGGATGCCCCGCGCCGCACCCGAGCCCGGGCTCGGCGGGGCAAGGTCGCGGTGGTCCTGCTCACCTTCGTCCTGGCGGCGGCGTCCTTCGGGTTGGTGTTCGCCACGTTCGCCGGCCGGAACAACCCGGCGGACCGCCCTCCCGCGCCGGCTCCTTCTCCCGCGTACACCAGGCAGATCCAAGGGCAGCTGAGCGTCCTGCAGGCCAAGCTGGCCGACGTCCACGGGCAGCTCGCGTCGGCCGCCGGGCTGGTGGGCAGGCTCGCGGACCGGTACGGGGAGGTCGTTAGGGCGCTGCAGGCCGCACCCAACCCCACCCAGGCGATGCGCCTGCGGGCCGATCGTCTGCAGGCCCAGCTGGCCACCGCGAAGGCGCGGACGAAGGAGTTGACCGCCCAGGAGCAGGCCCTCGTGAAGCAGATCAAGGCCCTCGTGGCTCGGCTCCAAGAGGGCCCGAGCCCTCGGAGCTCTGCTCAGCCCGAGGCGGCGATCGACGTCGGGCTCGCCCGGCGGATCTGCAACGTGCAGCGGATGAGCGGCGACGTGAACGGCGATGGGTCGGTGGACACGGTCTGGACCGGCTCGCTCGTGGGGGCCGAGGGGAGCTGTCCAACCGAGCCGAGCCGGCATCGCGTGCTGGTCATCGATCTGGATCGTGATGGCCGCGCCGACGTCCAGAGTACGGCCATGGACTGCCGCACCTGGTGCGTGGTCTACGCCCTACCCGATCTGAACGGCGACGGCACGGCCGAGATCCTGGTCAACGAAGGGCATCTCGCCTATCCGGCATCCGCCCTCATCGGGGTGTATGAGCTCGTGGGCCGTGATCTGGTGCCGATCCGCTTCCGGGACGGATCGAACCGCTTCACGCTCTCGGACTCCTGGCAGGGCTTCGCGGGAGCGTACTGCTCCTCCTCCACGTTCACGACCTGGGACGGATGGACGGATGGGAGAGGTGCCCTGCGGCGGGTCGCCTACCGGACCTACGCGGTGAACATCTCGTCTCTTGGCGCCTGGAGGTTCGAGCTGGTCTCATCGCGGACGGAGCGGACGAAGGAGCGCCCGTCTCGAACAGGATGGGCCAGCCTGTGCGGCTCTCCCACGACCTCCTTCGGCTAAGGAGATCGCTGGACGATCGCACGCCTGCCAGGGCGGGGTGCCTGGGCCCTCACTCACCGGGTACCGGATCGCGGCGGAAGTGAGCAGCGGGCCGGCGGCGAGATCACCCGGTTGTCGGTCTCGTCGAGCGATCGGTCCGGAACCTCGGAGAACCGTCCTCCCCTCTTCCTCGGGGTCTGGACTGGGTCGAGCTCCACGTGGCGCGAGCGGCTCAGGACCCGTGGATCGAGCCGTCGGAGAGCGAGCCGACGTCCGCCAGCTCGTACACGTCTTCGTTCAAGTTCCGACAGACGACACGAGAGAACAGCAGGTCGGAGCCGCCCGTCGAGGGGTCCGGGGCGAGCGACATCGTGGCATCGATATCGATCCCGTCCGGCATGGCCAGGACGCGCGTCGGGGTCTGCGACGGGTCAAGGACGGGTACCCGTAGGATCACGACCTTGCGTCCGCAGCTCATCGTCGCTGAGCGCACGTAGTAGACGCTCGCGTTCGTCTCATCGACGACCGGGGCGTACTGGGGACGGTCCTTCCTGGTTGGGATCTCGCTCGTCGTCGCGGTCGCGATGTCGTACACGTACGCGCTGCACGAGGATGAGCACAGGGTCCAGGTGGCATACGTCTCGCCGACGGCGCCGGTCGGTGGGTTGAACTTCCCGGTGCGCCAGCTCGTGAGCCTCGTCCTGGTCCCGGCGCTGCGGTCGTAGAGCTCGATCGCGGTGCGCCACACCTGGTTCTTCCGGTAATCGAGGTTGTACAGGATGTAGCTGCTCGAGATCCGCGGTCCCCATTCCCACCGCCTCGTGTTCACCTCGGTGATCGAGGTCCGGGTCTGTGTGTCCAGGTCGTAGAAGTACAGATCCGAGGGGTTGGTACGCGCCGACAGATCGATCTGCTGGTAGATGACCGTGTCGGTACCCGGGTCGAACCCCCCGGTGAAGCCCTGGGTGTTCTGGGCATTCAGCCGGATCCTCGATCCGCCGGCGAGCGGGCGGGCGAACGCGTTGGAGAGGGT
>DASQQQ010000300.1:0-2443 GCA_035643355.1 Actinomycetota bacterium
TGTTCATCGGGGCCGTCGACGCGGTCGTCATCAAGCTGAAGGTGGTGGTGTTCCTCGGCCTGCTGATCGCGCTGCCGGTGGTCCTGTACGAGCTGTGGTCGTTCATCGTGCCCGGCCTCACCAAGCATGAGCGGCGGATGGCGATCCCGTTCGTCCTGTCCTCGGTGATCCTGTTCGGGATGGGAGCGGCGCTGGCCTACTTCACGCTTCCTCGGGCCCTCGGCTTCCTGCTCGGGTTCGCCGGTCCGGGGTTCACGCCCCTCCTCACCGGGGACAAGTTCCTGGGCTTCGTCATGCTCGTCGCGTTGGCGTTCGGGCTGTCGTTCGAGTTCCCCATCGTGCTGGTCTTCCTGGCGATGGTGGGGGTGATCTCCAGCCGGCAGATGAAGGGGTGGCGGCGGGGCGCGATCGTGTTCATCGCCGTGTTCGCGGCCGTGATCACGCCGAGCCAGGACCCGTACACGATGCTGGCGATGATGCTGCCCATGGTGCTGTTCTACGAGGGCGCTATCATCGTTTCCCGCCTCCTCGGTCATTAGGAGCTCGCGTATGGCGATCAAGGGCAAGAGCAAGACCCGGAGCCGGCGCGCGGTGACCCCCGGCCCTCGGCCGGTCTACGTGCCGGTCAAGAAGCCCCTGTACGCCCGGCGCGAGATCCAGGTGGCCGTGGTCGTCCTGCTGGTGATCGCCGCCGCCGGAGGGATCTGGTACGGGGTGGCCCACAGCCGCACCCAGGCCCGGGCACGCGAGCAGCAGCGGCTGATGCGCACCGTGGCCTCGGCCTACCAGGTGGAGGTCAACCAGGCCCTGTCCGGGGTCGGCCAGCCCACGCCCCCGGTGGGGTTCAGCGCGATGCCCGGGCTGAAGCCGGACATCCAGGGACTGCGGAAGGGATCGGTGGACCCGAGCAAGGCCACCGCCGATGCCGGGTCCTTCGCTCAGACGGCGTCCAAGGCCGCCGATGCCTTCGACAAGATCGACGCCACCTCCCTGGTGAGCGGCAAAGGCATCACCGACCAGGTCTTCGTCCTGAACCTCCTCAACTCCCGCACCCGCATGGAGGAGGCCCTGAAGCTCTACGGGAACGCCGCCCGGCTGCTCGGGGACGCGGCCACGGCCACCGGGGGAACGCGCACCGAGCTGCTGCAACGGGCCTCCTCCGTCACCGACGTCGCCTCGGGCCTGTTCGCCGAGGGGTACAACGACTACCTGAACGCGCAGGACGCGGCGGGGATCCTCCAGCCCACCCTGCCCTCGAGCGGATCGCCGGTGGGCGGGTCGCCGCTGGGCGGGGGCTCCTGAGCGTGAGCGACGGTCTCCTGCTCCTGCACGCCTTCCCGCTCGACGCCCGGATGTGGGAGCCGCAGGTCTCCAAGCTCGGATCCGAGCTGCCGGTGGTGGCGCCGGACCTGCCGGGCTTCGGGGGGAGCCCTCCGGCCGCCGATGTCACCACGATGGCGGCGGCCAGCGCGCGCGTGCTCGAGGCGGTGGGCCAGGCCGGCCTGGATCGGGCCCTGGTCTGCGGACTGTCGATGGGGGGGTACGTCGCGTTCGAGCTGTGGCGGCGATCCCCGGGGTTGGTCCTGGGCCTGGTCCTGGCCAACACCAGGTCGGAGGCGGACCCGGAGGAGGGGGCCGCGCGACGGCGAGCGCTGGCCGAGCGCCTGCGCGCCGAAGGGAGCGCGTTCCTGGTGGAGGACCCGCCGCCGCTGCTCTCCCCGAACGCCTCGCCGGAGCTCCGGGCACGGGTCCGGGACCTGATCGCCGATCAGCCCGCCGAGGCCATCGCCGCAGCCTCGCTGGGGATGGCCACCCGGCCCGATTCCAGCGGGGACCTGCCTCGGATCGACGTGCCGACGCTGCTGATCACGGGCTCCGAGGATCGGCTGATCCCGCCGGAGGTCACCTCGGCGATGGCACGGGTGATCCCCGGGGCCGGGCTGGAGGTGATCGAGGGGGTGGGGCACCTCTCCAACCTCGAGGCGCCCGATCGCTTCACGGACCTGCTTCGGGAGCAAGCCGCCCGCTGCGGCCTGGGCTGAGCCTTCGCCCCGGCTCCGGGCTCGGTCCGGGGCGCCCGTAGACTGGCTGCATGGTCGATGCCGAGCGCTTCACCTCGCGCTACCCATTCGCGCTGGATCCGTTCCAGCTCCACGCCGTGGAGGCTCTGTCCGCGGGCGACTCGGTGCTGGTGGCCGCGCCCACCGGCTCGGGCAAGACCGTCGTAGCCGAGTTCGCCGTGGAGCGGGCCCTCCGGCTCGAGGGGAAGGCCTTCTACACCACCCCTCTGAAGGCCCTGTCGAACCAGAAGTTCGGCGACTTCGTGGCCCGGTACGGGGCGGCCAAGGTGGGGCTGCTCACCGGTGACAACAGCATCAACCCGGAGGCGTCGGTGGTCGTGATGACCACCGAGGTTCTGCGCAACATGCTCTACGAGAAGAGC
>DASQQQ010000301.1:0-3129 GCA_035643355.1 Actinomycetota bacterium
ATCGGCCGCGACCTGCTGGTTGCTCTTGCCCTCGGCGCAGGCCAGCACGATCCTGCACCGCAGCGCCAGCGCCTGCGCGCTCGTGGGTCGCCGAGCCCACCGCTGGAGCACCTCGCGCTCCTCCTCGGTGAGCACCAACTCCGCCATGGACCGACCTCGTCCCGCCATCGTCGCCTCCCATCGTCGCCGACAACCGATGAGAACACGACCCATGGCATCATTCCAGTGGACTTACGACTCAGGACACTAGGCGGGAGCCTGGTCGGCCACCGGAGGCAGGTCGACCGCGATCGGCAGGGCGGTCCTCCCCCATTCGGTCAGGTCGTCGGACGAGCGCGGGACGTACTTGTCCAGCAGCAGCCGCCGGGCCAGCTCGTCCTCCGCGGGATCGGAGACCACGCGGCCCCGGCAGATCATGTCCAGGTCCCCCAGCCGCAACCCCACCGTGGGATGAGCGGCGACGTTCTTCACCCAGTCGCTGGCGTCTCCGCCGCCCGACAGCACGTACAGCGTGTCGCCGGACAGCGCGAACCAGATCTCGATCGTGTGGGGGCGTCCCGACGCCCGTCCGGTGGTGGTCAGGTAGCAGTAGTCGAGCTCGGCGAGCTCGTGATCGTCCACGTTAGCGGATGGCCCACACCACCAGGCCGACGACCACCACGATCGCGGCCAGGAGGTACAGCAGATCCCCCCGCTTGACCTTCCCGGGCTGCATGGCGTTGAAGCCCATCAGTCCGTCTCCTCCCCAGCCGAGGGCAGCCGGTAGTACGTACGGAACCGTTCCTCCGAGAGCCAGTAGACATGCTGGCGTACCGTGGAGGCATAGGTCCAGGCCTCGGTCTCGTCCCCGCAGGGGCGCCTGGAGACCTCCCGACCGTCCGGATCGAGCACGAGCACGACCCACCCCTCCGTGTCCCGCCTGGCGTCCACGCGGTAGCGGTTCTCACTCAGGTCGACGAGGTCAGCGTCCGTGGCCGCTCTCCAACCGCTCGAGGTGCGCTCGGATCTGCCCCAACACGGAGTCCACGTCGAGCACGAACTCCGGATCCAGGTCGGCGATCTTCTCCAGCGCGTTCTCCAGCGTGTTCCCGGCGTTGCCCGCGTCGCGCAGGGAGTCCACGAGCACCACCGCGTAGTCGGCCTGGAACGGCCGCCCGTCCCAGGGGCACCGACCTCCGTTCTCGACCACCTGCTCGGCCAGGAACTCCCGCCCGCAGTGTCGACATGTGCCCTTGATCTTCACGCGATCTCCTTGGTCCGCACGAGCTCCTGCAGACGATCGGCCAGCTGGAAGGGGTCGACGGGCTTCACGAACCAGGCATCCGCACCCGACCAGTCGGCCAGCCAGACGTCCTGTGCCCGCTCCAACAGGATCACGATGGCACCACGGAACGGCCGCTCCGCCCCCCGGAGGTCCTTGGCCAGCGCGAAGGCCCCCATCCTCGAGGCGATCTCCTCCGCCACGATGACGTCCGGCGGGTCCCGGAAGGCGCGGCGGAGGGCCTCCTGTCCGTCCTCCGCCTCCGCGAACCGGATCGGCGCGCCGGAACGCCGCTCGATGCTGGCCACGGCGAGCTGCATCGCCTCGCGTGAGGCCGGATCGGGGGACATGAGCAGGACCTTCATCGCCGACGCATCGTATCAACAGGAGCCCTTTGTCCCTCGCCATCCGTTCCTCTATGGTCCGGGCGTCCGGCGAAAGGGCTCGTCGAGCAGGAGGTGCGGTGGAAGCGACCTGGAGAGCGGCGGCCGCCGAGCTGGTGGCCTCGGGAACGTTCGTCTTCCTGGCGGCGGGATCGGTGATCGTGGCAGGACCCTCGGGCGCCGGCCTGGTGGGGGTGGCTCTGGCTTCCGGGTTCGCGTTCGCCGTGGCCGTCGCGCTGGCCCGGCCGACCTCGGGTGGGCACGTGAATCCGGTCGTGACGATCGCCTTGTGGGTCGAGGGGAGGATCTCGTCCCTCCGCGCCGCCTCGTTCGTCCTGGCTCAGTTGAGCGGGGCGGTGATCGGCTCGCTGCTGCTCCGGGCCGGTGTTCCCGAACCGATGTGGCAGGCCGCCCATCTGGGGACGCCCCTGCCGGCAGCCGACCTCGGAGCCGGCCCCGCGGTCCTGCTCGAGGCGGTCCTGGGGTTCGGACTCGCCCTCGCCTTCCTGGCCGTTCCCGGGGTGGGGGGATCGATCCCGGACCTGGGCCCCCTCCTGGTCGGGCTGGTGCTGGCCGCCGATGTCCTCGCGGCCGGTCCGCTGACCGGCGCCGGTGTGAGCCCGGCACGGGCCCTCGGGCCGGGACTGGTCTCGGGCACGTGGCACGGCTGGTGGGTCTACTGGGTGGGCCCTCCCGCCGGGGGGGTCCTTGCCGCGCTCGTCCACCGATCCATCTTCCCCGGCCGGTCCCTCGACCGCTGACGGGAGCGGGGTCGGACTATCATGACCCCCGTCCGACCGCTCCCCGGAGTCCCCTGAGGCCATGAAGGACATCTACCTGGACCACGGCTCGGCGACGCCGCTGCACGAGCGCTCCCGGCGAGCCCTCGTGGGCGCCCTCGACGCCTTCGGGGATCCCCTGCGCCTGCACGCGAGGGGACGGCTCGCGCGCACGATCCTGGACGACGCGCGGGCCGAGGTCTCGGCGGCGATCGGGGCCCAACCAGACGAGATCGTCTTCACCTCCGGGGGGACGGAGGCGGTGGCGCTGGCCATCTGGGGCGGGGTGCGTCCCATCCGCGAGCTCGGCGACCGGGTGGTGGTGAGCGCCGTGGAGCATCCCGCCGTGGGCGGGGTGACGCACACGCTCGAGGTGGACGGGATCGAGGTCGTGATGGTGGGGGTGGATGGATCCGGCCAGGTGGACCTAGACCGGTTCGCCGCCGAGGTGCGCCGACCGGGAACCCTGCTCGCATCCCTCCAGCACGCGAACCACGAGGTCGGGACCATCCAGCCGATCGCCGAAGCTGGTCGGCTGTGCCGGGAGGCCGGGGTGCTGTTCCACACCGACGCCTGTCAGACCGTGGGCCGCCTGCCGATCTCCACGCAGGACCTAGAGGTGGACCTGTTGTCCCTGTCCGCCCACAAGTTCGGGGGCCCGGCCGGGGTGGGCGCCCTGTTCGTGCGGCGAGGCGTCCCCGTGGCC
>DASQQQ010000302.1:0-3272 GCA_035643355.1 Actinomycetota bacterium
GCGGAGGACCTGCGAGAGGCGCCGGGCCAGGTCGCGTGCCTCGCTGCTGGTCGCTCCGGGGGTGAGGAGGCCGAACTCGTCGCTGCGGAGGCGGGCTCCCGCGGCGGTCGGAGCGGCGGACCGGATGCGCCGCGACAGCTCCTGCAGGAGGAGATCGCCGGCCCGCTGGCCGTGGCGGGCGTTGATCTCGCGGAATCGGTCGACGTCGACCAGCAGCAGGGCGAGCGACTCGCCGTGCTCGCGGGAGGCGTCGATCGCCGCGCTGAGCTGGCTGAGGAAGGCGTCGCGGTCGAGGAGCCCCGTCAGGGCGTCACGGCCCGGAGCGACGGCCACGGTCGCGCTGGCCGACCCCTGGATGAGCAGCCGGGTGAGCCGGCGGAGGTGGCGTTCCTTCTCGGAGACGTAGAGCACGAGCCCGGCGACGAGCGCGAGGAGCCCGAGCCGGACGGCCGGGGCCGTGCCGACGGACGCATCGTCGGCCAGGCGGGGGATGCTCTCGGAGAGGAAGGTCGTGCCGACGGCCAGGACGGCCATCACGACGAACGAGATCGTCCACAGCTGGCTGCGGCGATGCTCGACGGCGTCGAGGTTCACGGCTGCGGGATGGCGGAGCCCGGCGGCGCGCACATCCCGTTCGAGGATCATGATCGCGGCCACGACGCGAACATCGGCACGCGACCATGGGCCGCTTGACCTAGATGTGGCCGATCGGCGCGTAGTGTGCCCCGGTGGCGAAGATCATCCCCTCGCAGGTGATTCACGGAGTTGTGGTGGTCGAGCTCGTGCCGCACGGCGACGCCCGCGGCGTCTTCGTCGAGACGTACCGCAGAGAGTGGATCCCCGGCGGTGCCGAGATGGTGCAGGCCAACCGGGCCGACCGGTGCGCCGGCTCGGTCACCGGGCTCCACTATCACCCGAACCAGGCCGACTACTGGTACGTCACGTCAGGTGCGGCCCGGGTGGTGCTCCACGATCTGCGCCGGAGCTCTCCCACCACCGGCGCCACGCTGACGATGGATCTCGGCCGGTCACCGTACGAGCACACCGGCATCTACATCCCCCCCGGCGTGGCCCATGGGTTCGGTGCTCTCACCGACATCACGCTCACGTACATGGTGAGCCACTACTACGACACGGCCGAGGAGTTGGGGGTGGCGTGGGACGACCCCGACATCGGGGCCGACTGGGGTGTCGATGATCCGGTGCTGACCGAACGCGACCGGTCGAATCCCCGGAAGGCCGACATCCCCGCCGAGCGCCTGCCTCGCTAGCCGCTCACCTCTCCCCCCCTCGTTCTGTGAGGATTTTTCCGTGCAGAGCACGGAAAAATCCTCACAGAACGAATGGGTTGCGGACGTACCCCCGGACCGCTTCGAGACCCACGAGGCGGGCTCGGACCTCGCCCTGATCGTCGGCCAGGAGCACGGTTGGGGCCCGGCGGATCCGGTACGCCTCGGTCAGGTCGAGGTCGCGGGTGGCGTCGATCTTCACGAGCCGGCCGCTGGGATCGTTGGCGGTCAGCTCACGGGCGACGGCGTCGCAACTGGCGCACCAGGGCGTGGTGAACAGCACCCACGTGCGTTCGGCCCCCTCCAGGAGCCGGGCCGGCAGCGGCGGAGCGTCGGGCGCGTCGGTGTGCACGGCGTGCTGCCAGCGCCGGTAGAGGGCCCGGCCCAGGGCGAGGAGCGCGAGGAGGGCGAGGACCAGCAGCAGGCGGGTCTCCATCAGGCCCCCACGCTCAGCGGTACGCCCCGCCGGCGGGCGAGGAACAGCCACACTTCGCACCCGACACAGATGCCGGTGACCGCGGCCAGCCCGGCGAGCGCGGCCACGATCAGCGCCAGTGCCCAGCCGAGGGCGGACGTGCCGGCGGCGAAGGCCAGCGTGGCCCCGGCCAGGAACACGACGCCGACGGTGGCGGCGAAGCGAGGCGCCCGGGGATCCTCGAGCTCGTCGGGGGGTGCCAGCCGGGGCCGGATCGCCTCGGAGTAGAGGCGGATGAAGGGCCCGTAACGGGGCCCGAGCGCCGCCCCGAGGAGGAGGATCACGCCCACGATCGCCGCCATCGGCCACCAATCGAGCACGAATCCGGCGAGCAGGAGCACCGCGATCGCCCCCTGGTTGAACCGGGGGCCTCGGGGATCGATCGGTGCCGGTGCGGGTCCCCTTGTAGCCACGGGGGCGAGTCTAATCCCGATCGGGCCAGTCGGGAATTCCGAAGTTGGGCCGGAAGGAGGATTTCCCTGGCCAGGGAAAGAAGGTACTGTCAGCACTCAACGTGGTCACCAGATACGGAGCGTGAGGAACATGCAGCTCGAGATGCTCGGTCAGGCGGGGGTGCTCGGAGGGGCGCTGGCCGACGTCGCCGCCACTCGGGAGCGGGCCCGGCGGGCCCGGCTCCGGCGCCTGGCGGTGGTGCTGGCGGTTCCGGCCCTGTGGCTCTGGGTGCGGATGCTGAGCGGCAATCCCGTCCACTTCGGGGCCCCGACCCTCGGCCCGGAGGCGCTGATCTGGCTTCCCGGTCTCTTCCTGGTCCTGCTCTTCGGCCTCATGCTGGCCGGCCCGTTGCTGGGTGCAGGTCGCTCCCCGCACGTCATGTACCGGCCGAGCGAGATCGACATCACGCTCGACGACGTGAAGGGCGCAGCCACCGTCCGGGAAGAGGTGGTGCGGACGCTGAACCTGTTCCTGGCCCACAAGACGTTCCGCGAGGGGATGGGCGGTACTCCCCGGCGGGCGATTCTGTTCGAGGGCCCGCCCGGTACCGGCAAGACCTACGTGGCCAAGGCGCTGGCGCGCGAGGCCGGGGTGCCGTTCCTGTTCGTGTCCTCGTCCGCCTTCCAGTCGATGTACTACGGGCAGACCAACCGCAAGATCCGCTCCTTCTTCCGGGCCCTGCGTCACTACGCCCGCACCGAGGGCGGGGCCATCGGGTTCATCGAGGAGATCGACGCCATCGGCGCCAGCCGCAACGGCATGGGCAGCTCCACACACCGGGAGGGCATCGCCGGGGTCGTGAACGAGCTGCTCATCCAGCTGCAGTCCTTCGACGAGCCGACCCGCCGCCAGCGGATCAACGGCTGGCTCGTCGACCGCATCAACCGGTACCTGCCGTCCCACCGCCAGCTGCGGAAGGACCGCCCCCAGCACGCCAACGTGCTCGTCGTGGGGGCGACCAACCGCGCATCCGACCTGGATCCCGCCCTGCTCCGCCCGGGCCGCTTCGACCGGGTGGTCCACTTCGGCCTCCCCAACCGGCGGGAGCGCCGCGA
>DASQQQ010000303.1:0-2912 GCA_035643355.1 Actinomycetota bacterium
CGGCCGCCCGGCGGATGTTCGCCGGTCTGCCCGTCGTGGCGGTGGCCACCTTGAACCCGGACGGCTCCCCCCATGTGGTGCCGCTGTGGTTCGTCTGGCCCGATGACGCCATCTTCATGTCCACCCGCCGTGACTCCCGGACCTGGAGGAACGCGGCGGCCGACCCACGGGTCGCCCTCACCGTCGACGTGGGTCGGGGATGGACGGAGCTGGCCGGGGTCAGCGTGTCGGGAGCGGTGGAGTTGCTCACGCCCGATCGACCGACGATGCGCAAGCCCATCTCCGCGTGGCACGAGAAGTACCGGTCCCTCCTGGCCGGGGAGGGGTTCGCCCGGTTCACCGAGGAGGTGGCCGCGCTGGGCTTCCTCCGGTTGGTGCCCGAGCGTCTGGTGGGCTGGGATCACGCTCGACGCTGAGGTTCGGTTGCCCGACCGCGGGTGCCGTTCTAGGCTGTGCCACAGGCTTTGTGAAGCTCTTCACGAGCCGATAGCATCATTTGTGAAACTTTTCACAAGCGGTGGGGGACCGATATCGTGGCACGTCCGTCAACGGCACCTGGAACGGCCGACGTCCTGGTGGTGGGTGCGGGTCCGGGCGGTTCGGCCACTGCGTATCACCTGGCCCGCCACGGGCTCGACGTACTGCTCGTGGAGCGCTCCGCCTTCCCCCGGGAGAAGGTCTGCGGGGATGGGCTCACCCCCCGCGGCGTGAAGGCGCTGACCCGGATGGGGATCGACCCGGACGATCCGGGGTTCCAGCGGCACCGCGGCCTGCGGATCTACACGCGCCGGGTGACCCTCGAGCTGCCCTGGCCCACGCTGGAGGACTACCCGAACTACGGGTTGACGCGGACCCGGGACGACTTCGACGAGCTCCTGGCCCGGCGGGCGGAGAAGGCCGGTGCCACCCTGCTGGAGGGGACGGAGGCGCAGCAGCCCATCGTGGAGGACGGCTGGGTGCGGGGCGCCCTGGTGCGCTCCACGGGCGACGGCGACGCCGGGACCGAGGTCCGGGCCCGGTTCGTGGTGGCGGCCGACGGCGCGTCCTCGCGCTTCGGGGGCCGGGTGGGGATCCGGCGCGACCCCAGCCGTCCCCTGGGCATCGCCGCGCGCCGCTACTACCGGACCCCCCGGGACCCCGGTCCCTGGCTGGAGGTGTGGTTCGACCTGTGGGACGGGGACGCGATCATGCCCGGCTACGGCTGGTTGTTCCCGCTGCCCGACGGCCGGGTCAACCTCGGCGCCGGCCTGATGAACACGTTTCGCAACTTCAAGAACCTGTCCGCCCAGCGGGTGTTCGACGCGTTCGTCGCCATGTTGCCGCCGGCCTGGGAGCTGACCGAGGACACCGCGGACGGCCGGGTCCTCTCCGGCCCCCTGCCCATGGGCATGAACCGGATGCCCCAGGCGGTGCCCGGCATGCTGGTGGTGGGGGACGCCGCGGGCATCGTGAACCCGTTCAACGGGGAGGGGATCGCGTACGCCATGGAGAGCGGTGAGCTGGCCGCCGAGCTGCTGTACGACGCTCTGGTGAGGGATCGTCCCGCCCTGGCCCAGCTGTACCCGACACTGCTCCGTCAGCGCTACGGCCGCTACTACACGGCCGGGCGCGGGTTCGTGCGAGCGATGGGTCACCCCGCGGCCATGCGGATCATGACGGACTACGGCATCCCGCGGCCCTGGCTGATGCGGTTCTCGCTGCGGATGCTCGGCAACCTGACCGACGGGCCCGGCGGCGACGGATACGACCGGGTGATGGATACGCTGGTGCGGCTGATGCCGGCATCCTGAGGAGGAGGATCGCGTGCTGTCCGACTACCTGCCGATCGGGGTCCTGGCGGCCCTGGCGCTGGTGTTCGCGGTGGCCTCGCTGGCGGTTTCCTCCCTGCTCCGGCCTCGGCGCCCCACCCCGGCCAAGCTCGCCCCGTACGAGTGCGGGATCGAGCCGCAGCGCCTACCGCGCGGCGAGCGGTTCAGCGTGAAGTTCTACGTGGTCGCGATGCTGTTCATCATCTTCGATATCGAGACGATCTTCCTCTTCCCCTGGGCGGTGGGGTTCCGCCGTCTGGGGCTGTTCGGGCTGGTGGAGATGGCGGTGTTCATCGCGCTGGTCTTCGTGGCCTACCTGTACATCTGGCGCAGCGGCGGTCTGGATTGGGACCGCCCGGTGCGGCGGACCGCTCGGACCGGCGTGGTGGGCGCCAGCGAGGGGATGCCCGAGGACCGGGGGGTGCTGCATGCCCGTTGAGCGCCTGTCCGGCTTCCAGGTCGGCAAGACGGAGACCGAGGGGGAGGAGGAGCTCCGCAGGGGGATCTTGCTCACCACCCTGGACAAGGCGGTGCGCTGGGCCAGGAAGCAGTCGATGTGGCCGGTCACCTTCGGGCTGGCCTGCTGCGCGATCGAGATGATGGCCACCGGCGCCGCCGACTACGACCTGTCCCGGTGGGGGATGGAGCTGTTCCGGGCCTCGCCCCGGCAGGCCGACCTGATGATCGTGGCCGGCCGGGTCTCGCAGAAGATGGCCCCGGTGCTCCGCACCGTCTACGACCAGATGACCGAGCCGAAGTGGGTCATCTCGATGGGGGTGTGCGCCTCGGCCGGGGGGATGTTCACGAACTACGCCATCGTGCAGGGCGTGGACACCATCGTCCCGGTGGACATCTACGTCCCGGGCTGTCCCCCCAAGCCCGAGATGCTGATGTACGGGATCCTCCGCCTGCACGAGCAGGTGCGGACGCAGGGCGAGCGCCCGTGACGGCGGCCGAGCTGGCCGAACGGGTCCGGGCCCGGGGCGGCCTGGACTGGAACCTGGCCGGCCTGAGGGACGAGCTGGCCCGCGGTCGCTCCGCCGTCTACCCGGAGCCGGAGCCGCCCGCCGCGTCCGGCGGCGAGCGGGAGGTGGCCCGTGCCGG
>DASQQQ010000304.1:0-2000 GCA_035643355.1 Actinomycetota bacterium
CTGGACGCGGACGGCCGGTACCACCTGGCGCTACTGGAGCTGGCGGCCGGCCAGCCGGGGGCCGCCCGGGCCGAGGCGGACACGGTCCTCCAGTCGGAGCCGAGGCACCTGCTGGCCCTGTACGTGGCCGCGGAGGCGGAGCGGGCGTTGGGCCAGCCGGACCGGGCGGCGGCGCTCTACCGGCGGTATCTGGACGCCTACGACCCCGACTCGCTGGGGAGCCGGCCGGAGTACCTACAGCATCAGCCCGTCTTGCCGCGGGCCGCGGAGGAGGCCCGGGCCTTCCTGCGGACGATGGGGCGTTGAGCCGGCGGGCGACCGGCCCCGAGCCACGGACGGACCACGGACACAAGGAGCCGGGATGAAGTCGCACACGGCGTATCGCACGTTCGAGACGAAGAAGCGTCAGGAGATCATCCATCTGACCCCCTGGGTGGAGGAGGAGGTCTCGAAGAGCGGGATCCAGGAGGGCCTGTGCCTGGTGAGCGCTATGCACATCACGGCGTCGGTCTTCGTCAACGACAACGAACCGGGACTGCACCAGGACATCATGGACTGGCTGGAGGGGGACGTGGCCCCCTGGGGGGCACACCCGGCCCGGGGCGACGACTACCTGCACAACCGGACCGGCGAGGACAACGGGGCCGCTCACCTGCGTAACCTGACCCTGGGACATGAGGTGATCCTGCCGGTCACGAAGGGGAAGCTGGATCTGGGGCCGTGGCAGCGGGTTTTCTACGGCGAGTGGGACGGACGGCGGCCGAAGCGGCTCGTGCTCAAGATGATCGGCGCCTGAAGGCGCGACACCTGTCGTGGCCTCGGCGCACGGTGTAAATTACGGCCGGAGAGCAGTCGAGCCACGCGAACGATGCAGAATCGAGCGAAACATCCGGTCGTCGAGCTTAGGGAGTGGCTTTATCCCGACAACATCCGTCCTGGCCAGCGGGTCCGCTGTCAGATGCCGGGATGTCACGCCCTGCTTGGCCGGACCGGCCACCACCTGCGTTTCCGGTCGCTACGCAAGAGCGATGCGGCTCTGCCGCCCGAGTGGGTGGGATGGCACTGCAGTCGCTGCGGTCACCTGAACGTGTACTGCCCGCTCGACTGACCGCTCAGTCACGCCGCACGGGGAGGCCGTGCTCCGCCAGATCGGCCCGCGCCATCTCCACCGTCATCGATCCCGAAAGAAAGAGCCCGGCCGCGGCGACGCCGTCCGAGTCACCGATCATCAGCGCATCGAACAGGTCCTGCACCGACCGGGCCTCGCCGGCGGCCACGACGGGTATGTGCAAGGCGGACGTCACCGACTCCAGCAGACCGAGGTCGTAGGGCCCTCCATCCGGCGCCGGGGCCCGGACCCACAGCTCGCCCGCCCCCTGTGCCTCGGCCACCCGCGCCCAGGTGACGGCCTGCCACTCGGTGGCGATTCCGCCGTCCTCCTGGACCCGCCACGTCCCGTCCTCCCGGGCCGCCGTCAGGGACACCGCCACCGATGCGGAGCCGAAGCGATCGACCAGCCGCGCGATGAAGTCGGGATCGGCCAGGCCGCTCGCACCGATGACGATTCGGGCCGCACCGGCCTCCAGCAGCCGGGAGGCCGCGGCCGCGCTCGTCGGCTCCGCCCGCACGGCGAACGGGAGCGCCACGGCGGTCAGTCGCTCGACGGTGCGGGCGAGGATGTCGGGCGGCGGCGGCGCGGAGGGGTCCGTCGTCAGGAGGAACTCGTCGGCACCGTCTTGGACGAGGGTCTCCACGACGGCTACGGGGTCACGAGGGTCCGGCGGGTCGGCCAGAGCCGGCTCGACGCTCAGGGCGCCTCTCCCCTCGAGGGGCAACGTGACGATGATGCGCTTCGGGGTCACGGCCTCGACTCCTTCGGCCCCGCCGTCGGCGGACGAAGAGTCAGTCTTCCTGCTCCTCCTGGGGCGTCTCCTCGATCTCCAGCGCGACGTTTCTCCGGATCCGGTGGCTGAACAGCGTGATCTCGTTGAAACCCGCCC
>DASQQQ010000305.1:0-2085 GCA_035643355.1 Actinomycetota bacterium
GGCCCGAGATCGTGGGGCTGTGTCGGGAGCGGCGCCACGGTCTGGGGCGGGCCTCTCCCGCGCGGGCGGTGACCTTCTGGGCGAGGGAGCTCGGTGCGGCGGCACGGGCGGTCTGGGCGGCCTGGCTGGACCAACTGCGGGCCCGGTCCCCGCGTCCAACCGGAGCGACGACCACCGGAGGACGTGGGAGGACGATGATGGAGGCCACGCTACGGGACCTGTGGTTGGCGGCGCGCGCGATCCGCCGGAGCCCGGCCATCTCCGTCGCGGTGATCCTCACCCTGGCGGTGGGGCTCGGCGCGACCCTGGCCATCGTGTCGGTGGTGGACGGAGTGCTCATCGACCCGGTGCCGGTGCCCGACGCCCACCGGGTGGTGCGCGTCTTCGAGGCCTGGGACGCGGAGACGCCGTACTCGGAGACGGCCTATCCCACGCTCCAGGACTACCGGCGGGCCCGCGCGAACCTCGAGGGTCCGACGGGCTTCGCGTCGCTGGATGTCGGGATCCGGGCCGACGACCTCACGGACCGGGTGTCGGCAGGGCTGGTCACGGGGGACTACTTCCAGGTGCTGCAGGTGCCCGCCGTGCTGGGCCGCACGTTGCAGCCCGCTGACGACCGGCTCGAAGCGCCGCCCACGGCCGTGCTGGGGTACGCCCTGTGGCAGCGAATGTTCGGCGGGGATCTCGCCGTTTTGGGGCGAACCGTGGAGGTGAGCGGCACCCCCTTCGAGGTGGTGGGCGTGAGCCCGGAGGGCTTCCGGGGGGTGACGTTGAGCGCGGCTCCGGAGCTGTGGATTCCCCTGAGCCACGTGCGCCAGGCCGCGGCGGAGGGCCTGTTTGCCGCACCGAACGTGCTCACGACCCGGGCTTTTCCGTGGATCGCCATGGTAGCCCGCCTTCCGGACGGGGCCACGGCGGCCGCCGCCGAGGCGGTGCTGGATGGAGTGGCACACGCACTCCGGAGCGAGCTGGGCGACGACAGCGGGCTCCCCGACGCGCCGCGGATCGTGAGCCTCCGGCCCTTGGCGGCGAGTGCGACATTGGCCCAGCGCGACCGCCTGATCCGTTTCGTGGAGCTGCTGGGGGGGGTGGTGGCCATGACGCTGGTGGTGGCGTGCCTGAACGGCGCCACCCTGATCTCGGCCCGGGCGTGGACGCGCAGCCGGGAGCTGGGGGTGCGGCAAGCGCTGGGTGCCCGCCGAGGCCGCCTGATGTGGCATCTCCTCGCCGAAGGGCTCGTGATGGCCCTGGCAGGAGGCGGCGCGGGACTGGGGCTCGCGTTCCTGGCCACCCGGGCCATCCGGCGTTTCGCCCTTCCCGGGGGCGTTCCTTTGAGTCGCGTGGACCTGTCCCTCGACGGCCGCCTGGTGGCCGCGGCCCTGGCTCTGAGCACGCTGTCGGCGTTGGCCTTCGGCCTCGGGCCTGCCCTCAGCCAGAGCCGGCGCGACGTGGGCGAGCGGCTGCGTGAGGGCGGGCGCACGACGTCCGGCAGAAGCCGGGCGTTGCCGCTCATGGTGACGGTCCAGGTGGCGCTGTCGCTGGTGCTCGTGGTGGGGGCTCTTCTCTTCACGCGGACCCTGCGGGCGGCGCTGGGCACGGACCTCGGCTTCGAGCCCGGGCCCCTGGCCGCGGTGTCGATGGGCTTCCGGGGACAGGGCTACGCGGTGGACGAGCTCCCCGACGCCGTGGAACGGATCCTGGCGGACGTGGAGGCGTCCCCGGCGGTGCGTTCGGCGGCCTTCGCAGCGCATGTGCCCCTGGCGCCGCGGACCATGGGACTACGGCCCGTGCCCGAAGGCGCCGGCGAGGACTATTCTGCGCCGGTGATCAACATCAACGTCGTCTCGCCGCATTACTTCGAGACGCTGGGGGTGCCCCTGCTGGAAGGCCGCGCCTTCGAGCCCGGCGACACCGAGGACGCTCCGGACGTGGCGGTGGTGAACGAGGCCGCAGCCGAGCTGCTCTGGCCCGGCGAGCGCCCGCTGGGCCGGACGTTCGTCCTGCTGCGGGGCCTGGATCCGGTCCGGGTCGTGGGGGTGGCGCGGGACCACAAGGTCCACGCCGTCACCGACGAGGCCGTGCCGT
>DASQQQ010000306.1:0-2333 GCA_035643355.1 Actinomycetota bacterium
CCACCAGTTCGCTCGCGCCAACGCCCACTGAATCGACCGGGACGGAGGTCAGCATGGACAGCGGGACGTCCGAGGACCGCCTCATCCACGACTGGGCGCACCCCGCCACGAACGCGCCGCCGCGCCGGCCCATGCTCGATGACGAGACGCTGCGGGACGGGCTCCAGAGTCCGTCGGTGCAGGACCCGCCGGTGGACGTCAAGATCCGGATCCTCCACCTGATGGACAGCCTGGGGATCGAGACGGCCGACGTCGGGCTGCCCGGCGCGGGACCCCGTCAGAGGGACGCTGTCGAAGCGCTGTGTCGGGAGATCGACACGGCCCGGCTCCGGATCCGTCCCAACTGCGCCGCCCGGACCATGGTGGTCGACATCCAGCCGATCGCCGATGTGAGCCAGAAGACCGGGCTGCCCGTGGAGGCCTGCATCTTCATCGGCAGCAGCCCGATCCGTCAGTACGCGGAGGAGTGGGACCTGGACCACATCCTCCGGCACACGCGGCAGGCGACGGAGTTCGCGGTGCGTGAGGGGCTGGACGTGATGTACGTGACCGAGGACACGGTCCGCTCTTCGCCCGAGCACCTGCGGGTGCTCCTGACCGCCGCGATCGACGCGGGCGCCAGGCGCGTCTGCCTGTGCGACACCGTGGGGGCGGCCGTCCCCGAGGGGGTGATCAACCTGACGCGCTGGGTCCGGGCGCTGCTGGAGGACCTCGGCGTGGGCGAGCGGGTGGGGAATACGCTCATGGAGCAGCTGCTGGTCAACCTCCGGCTCCTGGGCTGGCGGGAGGGCGACCTCGGCCGCCTCACCGAATACACCGAGCTGGTCTCCCAGGCGGTGGGCGTACCGATCCCCGTGAATCAACCGATCGTGGGGCGCGACGCGTTCCGCACCGCCACGGGCGTCCACGCCGCCGCGGTCATCAAGGCGCAGCGGAAGGGGCAGGCCTGGCTGGCCGACCGCGTCTATTCCGGCGTGCCGGCCGGGTGGATCGGGCGGCACCAGGAAATCGAGGTCGGCCACATGTCCGGGGGCTCGAACGTGCAGCATTTCCTGGCCGCTCGCGGTCTCACGGCCACGCCCGAGACGGTGGAGGCGGTCCTGGCCGCGGCCAAGCGCTCGAAGCGCCTGCTCACGGAGGAGGAGGTCCTCCAGCACGTGCGCACCCCGGCCAGTTCCTGAAAGAAGCGGATCGCGGTTCGATCCTTCACATCGGGGTGGGCCGACTCCGGTGTTCGCGCCCGGGACCGGGGGATCACCTCATCCCGCGGCCCCGGCCGCGCGGCCCCATCATCCCGGTGCCTCTTCCCGAGTCCGGCCCCATCATGCCCGGGCCCATGCCGCCGTCCGGCCGCATCATGCCGGGACCCATCCGCCCCCCGGGGGTCATCGGGGGTCCCGCTCCGGAGTCCGGCCCCATCATCCCCCGTCCCATGTACTGCATCATCCGCGCGTGGTGCGCTTGCATCCACTGGCGGAACGGAGCGCGGCGATCGGGCGGGAGCGCGTCCTCGAGCCGCTGCCGGCCCCGCCGTGCCACGCTGCGCAGGGAATCGGGCCCCGCGGTGACGGCCCCCGTCATCTCCACCTGCAGGCTGTCCAGCACCGCATCCACGCGGGCGCGCTGCGTGGAATCCAGGTCCAGCGCCCGGACCAGCCCTTCGGGGGTGAGGCTCGCGGCCTCCGCCCTCGGGGGCCAGAGACCGAGCCAGACCCGATCGGCCGCCATACCTGCCGCCGCTCCGACCAGGAAGATGACGGCCGTGGCGAGCGCGGCCTTCCGCGACGGGTTCATGCCGTTCGATCTCATCGCCCCCCTCCTTCCCGTGATGCGGGCTCGAGGGCCAGGAGGGCCAGGAGCGGGTCTGCCTCAATGCCGGCACGTTGCCACAGCGCCGCGGGCTCGCCGCCGCTGGCGAGCGCCGACAGCACCAGGGCCGCGGGGTCCGGCTCCGCCCCGGGCGGACCGGCCGGCGCCCGCCCCGATCCCAGGCCGACCACCAGTACGATGGACGCGGCGAGTCCCATGGCGCCCGCGACCGCCGGTCGCCACCACAGGCTCAGGGCCTGCCACCACGAGACGGCCGCGGAGGCGGGCGCTTCGCTCGGACGGCGATAGCGTTCGAGCACCGGGTCCGCCTCCTCCATCAGCCGCTCGAGCCGAAGCCGCCAGTACGCGACATCCTCCTCGGAAGGCACCGGGGAGTCCGGGAGCCATTCCGGCGGCAGCGGTTCAGTGGAGGGTCCTCTCGTCGTCATGGTCGGTTCCTGTCGTTCAGTACCTCGCTGAGGCGCGCCCGCAGGTCACGACGCGCGTGGTGGAGATGCGCACGG
>DASQQQ010000307.1:0-3033 GCA_035643355.1 Actinomycetota bacterium
CAGTCCGCGGAGCAAGCGCACCCCGACCAACGCGACGAGAAGACCCGCGGCCATCCCTGCGAGAGCCACCGTCACGGCCTCCTTCAGCGCGAGAGCGAGCACGGCGCCCCGGGAGCTCCCCAGCGCGATCCGTACGCCGAGCTCCCGCCGACGGGCGGTGACCGAGTACGCCATGACTCCGTAGACGCCGAGGGAAGCCAGCAGGAGGGCCAGGCCCGCGAAGGCCGACATGAAGAGCAGGGGCAGGCGCTGGCCGGCGAGCATGGCGGCCAGGACCTCGGCGAGACCTCGGGGAGCCACGAGGGGCAGGGCCGGATCCTCTTCGTGAAGCGCCCGCCGGATGGCCGGCACCAGGGTCCGGGCGTCGCCGCCGGCGCGGACCACGAACTCGGCGCCGCCCGGGGGATGCTGGGCCACGGGCACGTAGACCGTCGGCGTCACCTCCGAGTCCGGCGATGGACGGACGTCCCCGACCACGCCGACGACCTGCAGGGGGGGTGCGGCCGCGCCACCCACCCGGATCCCCGCCCCCACCGGGCTCGCATCCGCCCAGTACTCCTCCGCCAGGCTCCGATTCACGAGGGCGACCAGCGGCGAGCCGGCGCGATCCCGGGAGGTGAAGGCCCGACCCTGGATCACCGGGATGCGGAGAGCGCCGAAGTACCCAACGGAAGCCGTGACCCGACTGGCGAGATCCGCGCCGCCGACCCGGGATGGGCGCCCCACCACGGCAAACGAGTCGGGCCCGAAGGCCGTGTAGCCGTTCCAGGGCGAGACGTCGACCGTGCCGATGGCCCGGACGCCGGGGAGGGTGCGGATGCGCCCCGCGAACCCCTCGAAGAAGCGCGCCCGAACCTCGTCGCCGGCGTACCGCTCCGACATGAGGTTGACGCGGAACGTCAGGACGGCGGAACCGGTGTCGAACCCGACTCCGGTCCGGTGCAGCGCCACGAGCGTCCGTCCCAGCAGCCCGGCGGCGATGGACAGCAGCACCGCAAGGCCGACCTGGGCGCCCACCAGGGCGTGCCGTGTACGGCTGGCCGCCGCTCCGCCCGACACCCGCCGGCTCGTTCCGGCCAGGGAATCCGCCAGGTCGAGGCGGGTGCCGGTCAGGGCCGGCAGAGCCCCGAAGGCGAGCGCGGTGAGCACGGCGAGCACCGCCGTGAACGCGAGCACCGCCGCGTCGAGAGGCGCATCACGCATCGACGGCAGCAGCGAGGCCGTGACGTCGACCAGCCCGTTCCGGACCCAGAAGGCCACGGGAATACCGAGGGCTCCGCCGGCCAGGGCCAGGACCGTACTCTCGGTGAGGAGCTGGCGGACCAGACGCTCGCGGCGGGCTCCCAGGGCCGCCCGGACGGCCATGTGGCGCCTGTGGCTCGCCGCCCGGGAGAGGAAGAGCCCGGCGAGGTTGGCGCAGGCCAGGACGAGGACGAGCGCCGCGGCGCCCATGATGATCAACAGGACGGGCCGGACCTCGCCGACCATGTCCGACGAGAGGGACACCGCCCGGACGGCCACCGCATCGCCCCGCTCGGGGTCGTCCGCCCGGGCCCGCCCTGCGAAGGCCTCGAGAGCGCTCCGTAGCCGGGCGGCGTCGACGCCGGCGCGCACCCGGCCGACGGCTCGGAGCATGCGGCCGTGGCGGGCGATGGCGGGATGGTCACGGAGGAGCGCCTGGAGGTCCAGCGGGGTCCAGATCTCCGGATCGCGCTCCGGCGAGACGAACTCCGGCGGCATCACGCCCACCACGACGTGCTCGCGCCCGTTGAGCCGGACGGCGCGGCCGACCACCGTCGGATCCCCCCCGAACTCGCGCTGCCAGAGGGCATGGCCCAGCACCACGACCGGCGGGGCCTCAGGCTCCAGGTCCCGCTGTCCGATCCCCCGGCCGAGGAGGGGCGACACGCCGAGCATCCGGAAGAATCCCGGACCCACCCGCACTCCGCCCCACACCTCGGCCCTCTCCTCGCCGACCCAGGTGTAGCCCCCGTAGTAGCCGAAGGGGGCGACGGCCTCGAGCTCGGGGGCGCCCTGCAGCTCCGAGATCTCGGCCGCCGTGAGCATCGAACGCGCCCCGGGGTTGGTCACGGACCCGCCGTACAGGCGCACCAGGCGTCCCGGCTCCCGGTAGGGGAGCCGCTCGAGCAGGACCTTGCGCATGACCGAGAACACGGCGGTGTTCGCCCCGATGCCCAGGGCCAACGTGGCCAGCACGACGAGGGTGAAGCCCGGCGCCCGGACCGCGCCGCGCAGGGCCAGGCGCACGTCCTGGCGCACCTCACCCAGCCACTCGGCACGACGAGTCGACCGCTGGGACACACGGTCCGACGCCGCGCATGCCCGGCGCGTCGCCTCCAGGTCACCGAACTCTTCGAGGGCCACGCGGCGCGCTTCGGCGGGCTCCAGCCCCTGCGCCGTCAGCTCCTTCGCACGCATGTCGAGATCGAAGGCCAGCTCCTCGTCCACGTCCGCCCGGATGCGCTCCGGGGAGCGCCAGGAGAGTCGAAGGAAGCGGCGACGGTGGTTGGAGCCCACGGACGTGTCCCGGGGAATCAGGTCGGGTCGAGCACCAGATCGAGCGCGGCCATGTACGAACGCAGCTCCTCGCGCTCACGGCTCAGGTGCTCGCGGCCCTTCGCGGTCAGCTGGTAGAACCTCGCCCGGCGGTTGGTCTCCGAGACCCCCCACTCGGACCGGACCCACTTCTTCCGCTCGAGCCGGTGGAGGGCCTGGTAGAGGGCCGCGCTCTCGATGGTCAGCAGGCCGCCGGAGCGCTCCCGCACGAGGCGCGAGATGCCGTAGCCGTGCATGGGCTCAGCCTGCAGCGTCTGCAGGATGAGCACGTCGACGGTGCCCGGCAGGAGCCCGCGTCGGGCCGACATCACCGTTCTCCAGTCACATGATTATAGGTAATCAGATGACCTGAGAATGCCCGGCAGCACGGGGGGTGTCAAGAGGGCCCCTCGAGATCGTCCCCGTTCTCTCCCGGTTCCCTTCAGGGGCGGAGGGGGAAGAAGGCGAGATCGGAGC
>DASQQQ010000308.1:0-4456 GCA_035643355.1 Actinomycetota bacterium
CGGCACCCCCAGCACCCGGAACTCGGCCACCTCGGCCCGGTTCCCGTCGTCCACGGGCACGACGGAGGTGATCCACAGCAGGACGTACCGCCCGCGCTGGGGGCGATCGAGCATCACCGGAGCGTCGTCGCGAGCCGTGTAGGTGGTTCCGCGAGCCCGCTCGGCCATCGCGCTCGGGTCGCTGCCCACCGATACCTTGAAGTCGAACCCCGGGAACGGCGTGCTCAGACGGAACCCGGTCACGGTCCGGGCCGAGCCGAGATCGAAGAGGAGGCCCACGCCCGGCTTGTGGAGCTGCCCGTCGAAGTAGTTCTCGGACTTCCAGGCGGTGGAAGGGTCGCCGTCCGTCGCGAGCGGTGCTCCCGCGTCGTTCTCCTGCCCGTCCCCGAACGGGTCGAAGGTCTGGGGGTCCGAGGCGAAGGACAGAACGCGGGGCACGGGGGAGGGCGATGGCGACTCCTCCCGGAGCCGGATCCCGACCGGCCCGCCCAGCTCCAGGCGTCCGAAGGACAGCCCGGCAACCCCGGCACCCACCGCCAGCACCGCCACCAACAGGGGCACCGCCAGCCAGGTCCGGAACAGCGACGGACGGCGGGCGCTCGCCGCACCCGGGGCCATGGGGCGCCCGGGCATGCTCATCCCATCCCCCACCTGCGCGAGGGCGGCGGCGAAAGCTTCGGCCGAGGCGTACCGGGCATCGGGGTCGGCGCTCAGCGCCCGACGGAGGACGGGGTCGAGGGCTCGAGGGATAGCCGGCCGACGCGCCCGCGCTCGGGTTCGATCCGGCGGCGATCCTGTGATCAGTTCGAACAGCAGGATGGCCGCCCGCTTCACATCGGCTCGAGGGTCGGCCACGGTGGGGGGCCGGGGATCGGCCGCGTCCCGGCCGGCTCCATCGGCTGCCTGGGCTTCGACCTCGCCGAGGGGTGGCCCGGCTTCGGCGACCGCGCCCGCGGCCGCCGAGCACACCCGCACGCGACCGCTCGGCTCGACCACCACGTCCTCCGGCCCCAGGGCCAGCGGCACGATGCCCAGTCGGTGGATCGGAGCGAGCGCCTCCAGCACGGCTCGCGTCACCTGGATCGCCCTGGGGAGGGGAAGAGGCCCCTGCGTGTCTAGGATCGCGCGCAGGGTGCGCCCCTCGACGTCCTCACGGACCACGAAGAAGACCCCCTGGTCGCTGCCGGCATCCAACAGCCTGGCCAGACCGGGATGCTCGATCGAGGCCACCGCGCGGGTGGAGCGGCCGAAGCGCTCGGCGAAGGAGGGGTGGTGCACCAGGTCGGGGTGCACCAGCTCGACCACCACCGAGCGATGCAGGACCGCGTCGGTGGCACGCCACGAGGCACCCGCGGCGCTCCGCCCCAGCTCCTCGGCCAGCTCGTAGCGCCCGGCCACGACGGTGTGGGGTTCCTCGGTCCTCACCCGCGAAGTCTACGTCCCTGCCTGCGGCCGGAGCCGCTGGTCATAGGGTGGGTGGGCCCGACGTGTGCGAGGCGGTCGCCCTGGTCAGCTTCTTGAAGTAGCCGATCCGTCCGGCCAGGACCGTCGACACCCGTTCCGACAGCGAGACGGTGACCTTGCCCGTGGTCTGGTCCACCCTGAACTTCGTCATCCTCGCGCCGTCCGCGTCCTGCTTCAGCTGGTCCAGCGCGGCCTGCTTGGCCTGGCGGAGGTCACGGGTGGTCTTGAACGCGGAGGCCGCCTCGAAGGCGGCGTTCTCCGCCGCGTTCTGGAGCTTGAACCGCGCGATCATCACCGTCCCCGCGTCCCACGCCGCGACGCCGAACAGGACCAGGAACACGAGCCAGACCACGACGATCTTGCCCACCAGGCCCCGTTGTCCCGAGAACCTCGGCCCCCTCATGCCCTCCACCTGGCGATCAGTTGTCGACGTACGGCATCGACCTCGTCGATCCGCAACATAAGGGCCGCGAGCAGGAACGCAAGCAGCCCGGCCCCCGTGGCGCCGAACACCTGCAGGACCTGAGTGGCCACGCTCGCCGTGCCGAGGGCCCTGGCGAGGCCCTCGGCCGCGGCCCAGGCGACCAGCGCGGTGCCTGCACCCGCCACCAGCGTGCGAGCCAGCGTGGAAAGGACCCGACGTCCGTCCAGACCGCCGAGCCGACCGCGGATGAGGATCAGCATCACCACCGAGCCGAACGTGTAGGCGGTGGCGTGTCCGAGGGCGAGCCCTCGCACCCCCAGGTGCAGGGAGAAGAAGTACACGAAGTTGACCGCCGTGTTCAGACCCACGGCCGCGATGTTCACCAGGGCCGGGGTGCGCGTGTCCTGCATCGCGTAGAAGGCGCGGAGCAGCAGCTGGAACAGCGAGAAGGAGAACAACCCCAGGGCGAAGAACACCAGGATGCCCGAGACCAACCGGGTGTCCTGCTGGTTCGCGGCCCCGTGCTGGATCACCAGGCGGACCAAGGGGGTGGCCAGCACCAGCATCCCCAGGGCGGCGGGGATCAGGATGACCGCGGTGGCCCGGATCCCCTGCGAGAGCTGATCGCGGAACCCCTCGCGGTCGCCGTTCGTCCAGCGTGTGGCCATGGCGGGCAGAAGCGCCGTGAAGATGGACACGGCGAAGATCGCGTGGGGCAGCTGGAACAGGATGAACGCGGACGTGTACGCGAAGTAGCCGTTGCTGCCCGTGGCCAGCACGATCACCACCAGGAGCCCCAGCTGGTTCACCACCACGTACACGAACGTCCACAGCGCCAGTCGGGCCACGCGGCGGACGGCGGGGTGGCCCCACTCCAGCCGCCACCGGAACCGGAATCCCACCCGTCGCAGCGACGGCCACAGGGCCACGGTCATCCCCACCACCCCGAGCGTGGTGCCGAGCGCCAGGATCCAGCGCTGCAGGGAGGTGATGTTCTCGGGGCGGGGCTCCACGCCGGAGGGCAAGGACGAGAAGGCCACGAACGCGGCCATCGTCCCGATCACGATCAGGTTGTTGAGGATCGGGGCGAACATCGGCACGGCGAACCGGCGGTGGGCGTTCAGCAGCCCGGTGATCACGGCCCCGATCCCGTAGAAGACGATCTGGGGCATGAACAGCCGGAGGCAGAACGTGGCGAAGTCTCGGGCCGCCTGCGCTCCCGGGCCCGAGTCGCCCACGGTGTAGAGGCGGATGATCCACGGGGCGCCCAGCACCGTGAGCAGGGTGACCGCGGCCAGGATCACGAACGCGATCGACAGGACCGAGCGGGCGACGTCCCAGGCCTCCTCCCGTCCCCGGTCCTGGAGCCACTCCACGAACACCGGGACGAAGACCGAGGTCAGGATGCCCCCCAGGATCAGCTCGTAGACGATGTTCGGGGTGTTGTTCGCCACCGTGTAGGCGGTGGCCAGCCGGGTCCCGGCCACCCCGAGGGCGAAGGCGGTGGCCGAGACCCGCAGGAACCCGGTGATCCGGGAGAGCGACGTCGCCACCGACATCACCGCGGTCCGCCGCACGAAGGCCCGCTGGGAGTCGTCCGGCTGCAGCTCTGCCGTCCCGGACGGTTCGGGATTCACGACGTCCGACGTGGGAGGAACCTCCGGGCCCACAGCATCAGCGCCAGGAAGGCGGCGCCGATGGTGATCAGGAGCGCGATCCGGTTGTACGCGGTGGAACGGACGATCAGCGTGCCCTGAGCGATGAGCCGTCCCGACGGGGCCGAGATCTGGATGTCGACCGGGAACCGGCCGGTGGTGTTGAGGTGCACCTCGAAGCCCAGGGTCTGCGTGGTCTCGGCCGGCAGCACCGTGGTAGAGACCGGCGTCCGCTGCAGGTGGTTCGAGACCAGGCGCACGGTCACGCGCACCGGCATGTCGTTGCCGTTCGTGACCGGCACGAAGACCTTCCCGCTGCTGGAGGTGAGGGTGTTCGGCTGCTGCGGATCGGCCCGGATCTTGTCGAACACCCCCTCCACCCGGTTGCGCACCGCGTCCACGAACTCCAGGCCCTGTCCCTGGTCGGCCAGGAACCGCCCCGACTCGGCCATCAGCAATCGGTCCTCGAGCCGCTCCGGCTCCGTCCCGTTCTGCACCAGCACCGAGCGGTACGTGTCGATCAGCCGGCGGGCATCGCGGATGTCCTCCACGTAGCTCCGGCCGAATGAGGCGCCGCCGAGGGTGGCGAGGGGGGTGGGGGAACGGGGCGGGAAGCGATCGGCCAACGTGGAGGCGGGGAGCTTGCGCAACCATGGCGCCTGGGAGACCCTCCGGATCAGGGGACCGAAGAACGCCCCCGGCGCCTGCAGGCCCTCACCGAAGGACAAGGCCACCCCCCGTTCCGTGCCCGGCTGCTCGAGCCAGATCTGTGCGAGCTCGCCCAGCACGGCTTGCGCTCCGCGGACCGGGTCGTCCCTCACGAGGTCCGATCCCAGGAGGGTCTGGAGGCCGAGATCCGGGACCACCGCGGTCATGGTCCTATCCCGGGCTTCCACCTCCGCCACCGCCGGAG
>DASQQQ010000309.1:0-3955 GCA_035643355.1 Actinomycetota bacterium
GAAGCTCAAGGAGGCCTACCTGGCCTACCAGCTGGAACAGCAGATGTCCAAGGACGAGATCCTCACCAGGTACCTGAACACCGTCTACTTCGGCAACGGCGCCTACGGGATCCAGGCCGCCGCCGAGACCTACTTCGACCGTCCCGCCGGCCGGCTGAACCTGAACCAAGCTGCCCTGCTGGCCGGGTTGATCCAGGCACCCAACGACTTCGACCCGGTGGCGCACCCCAGGGCGGCCCGGCAACGCCGGACCGAGGTGCTGGCCAACATGCGGGACCTGGGCATGATCACCGACGCGGCCTATCAGCGGGCGTCGGCCCACCCGGTGAACCTGCGTCTGCAGCTCGGTCGGCAACAGCACTACCTGGCCCCCTATTTCGTGGACTACTTCAAGCAGTGGTTCCTCTCGAACCCCCGCTTCGGCAAGACCGTCGAGGATCGCTACAACCTGCTCTTCGAGGGAGGACTGCGGATCCAGACCACCCTGGTCCCTCGCCTGCAGCGGCAGGCGGAGACCGCCGTCCGCTCGATCCTCACCTACAGGCGCGACCCGTACGGCGCGATGACCGTGCTCGACCCCCGGACCGGCTACATCAAGGCCATGGTCGGTGGTCGTGACTACTGGTCCCCCTCCGACCGCTACGCCCGGATCAACCTGGCAGCCGGGGGCACCACCGGCCGCCAGGCGGGGTCGGCGTTCAAGCCGTTCGCTCTGGTGGCCGCCCTCGAGGACGGCCTTCCCCCGAGCACCCGCCTGAACGGGTCCTCGGCCCGGATCCCGCTGCAGAACGGCACCTACTGGGAGCCCGGGAACGCGGAGGGCGGCGGCTACGGGACCATCTCCTTGGAGACGGCCACCGTGAACTCGGTCAACATCGCGTACGCCAACCTGCTGGAGAAGATGGGCGGGGGCGATGCCTACGTCGGGGCCCGCCAGATGGTGCAGGTGGCCAAGCGGATGGGGATCCGCTGCTGCACCCGAACCACCTCCCCCAGGACCCCCCTCCAGGCCGTCCCCTCCGCCGTGCTGGGGACGAACGAGGTGAACACCGTGGAGATGGCCTCAGCCTACGGGACCCTGGCCTACGGCGGTCAGCACGTGCAGCCGACACCCGTGATCCGAATCGTCGCACCCGACGGCAAGGTCCTGTACCAGGCCAACCCCAAGCCGAGGCGGGTGGTGCCCCCGGCCGTGATCACCGTGGCGGACGGCATCCTGCAGAAGGTGGTCCTCTACGGGACCGGAGCGGCGGCGAACCTCGGGCGGCCCCAGATCGGCAAGACCGGAACGGCGCAGAACTACAGCGACGCATGGTTCGTGGGCGCGATCCCGCAGCTCGTGGCCGCGGTCTGGGTGGGGTTCCCGCAGGGGCAGATCTCCATGGCCTATCCGAGGGTGCGGATCTCTCGCGTCTACGGAGGGACCTGGCCGGCGCAGATCTGGCGCGCGTTCATGGTCAATGCCACCAAGCACATCCCGGCCAAGGCCTTCCCCTCGTCCAACGTCACCTACGTGACGGTTCGGGTGGACGTCACCCAGGGGTGCCTGGCCAACCCGTATACGCCGCCGGCCAACATCCAGACGATCCAGTACATCTCGGGGACCGAGCCCCAGAGGATCTGCAAGGAGCCCCGGTCCTACCAGTTCCTGGCGGTACCCTCCGTGATCGGGCTCAAGGAGAACCAGGCCCTGGCTACCCTCCAGGCTGCCGGGTTCAACATCACCTCTCAGTACCGAGGCTCGGACCAGCCGGTGGGCACGGTCATCGCCCAGGACCCGGCCGCCGGGCAGCAGGCCCAGCAGACCAGCACGGTGACCATCACGGTGGCGAAGAACCCCGCCCCTTCGCCCTCGCCGCAGCAGGCGATCGTCCCCGACGTGATCGGGATGAGCCGCTCGGATGCGGTGGCCGCCCTGCAGGACGCGGGGTTCGCGGTCACCGTGGTCAAGGACCACCAGTGCAGCCCCTCCGATCCGGGCTGCCACGAGCAGAAGGGCGTGGTGTGGTCCCAAGACCCCAGCGGCGGCGAGCAGGCCAGGGAGGGCACCACCGTCACGATCGTCGTGAGCCCCTGACCCGCGCAGGACCGAGGGGGCGCGGCCGGGACACGTACGGGTCGTCCAGGACGAAGAACCGCCATCGGCGCTCGACCCCCACCCGGATCCCCACGCGCGGACCTCGTCCCACCAGAGAGGGCGGCACCGGCGTGCCCTCCACCAGCCACACGTCCCCACCCCGGACCAGGTCGGTGCCGTTCAGGGACCGGTCCACGCCCACGGCCTGGCAGAGCCGCGCCGGGCCGGAGCAGAGCAGGCCGGGCGCCTCCAGGCCGCGGCGTCGGGCCATCTCGTCGATCCCCGAGAGAGGCTCGGCCGCCCGGAGCAGGACGGCACTGCCCTCACCATCGGGCCCGGTGACCACGTTCATGCAGAAGTGCATGCCGTAGGTGAAGTAGACGTACAGCCGGCCGGGCGGGCCGAACATCACCACGGTCCGAGGGGTGCGACCGCGGAAGGAGTGACTGGCCGGGTCGTCCTCGCGGTACGCCTCGGTCTCCACGATGCGCACCGTGAGCACGCGACCGTCGGGGAGTCGGCGCACCAGGTGCCGACCCAGCAGGTCCGGGGCCACCTCCAGGGAGGGCCGGCGGTAGAAGGCTCGCGCGAGCCGGCGGGTGGGAGCGGTCACGACCGGGCGCGTCGACCCTTCTGGAGGAAGCGGCGCAGCTTGGCCAACGGCCATGCGTTGATCACGTCGTCCTTCGTGAGCCATCCCCGCTGCGCCGTGGCCACCCCGAAGCGCATCGCTCCGAGATGCACCGTGGCGTGCGAGTCGGTGTCCACGGCGAACTTCACGCCGTGACGCCTGGCCCACAGGATGTGCTCGTCCTTCAGGTCCAGCCGGTCGGGAAAGGAGTTGACCTCCATCGCCGTGCCGGTCCGGGCGGCCGCCTTGAAGACCTCCTCGAAGTCGAACTCGATCGGCTGGCGACGCCCGATGACGCGGGCCGTGGGGTGGCCGATCACGTGCACCCGGGGGTTCTCCATGGCCCGCACGATCCGGCGCGTCATCTCGTCCTTGGACTGGCTGAAGTGCGAGTGGACCGAGGCCACCAGCACGTCGAACCCCTCCAGGAAGTCCTCCGGCCAGTCCACCCCTCCGTCGGGATCGATGTTCAGCTCGGAGCCGTGCAGCAGGGTCATCCTCGGGTAGCGGGACTGCAGCTCGCGCAGGCGCTGGCGCTGGGCCAGGATCTTCTCGTCGGTCATCCGCTGCATGGCCAGGTTCGGCGCGTGGTCGGTGACGGCGTAGTACGCGTAGCCGTAGCCGGCCGCCGCCTCGAGCATCTCCTCCAGGGTGGCCAGGCCGTCGGTCAGGTCCGTGTGGGTGTGCAGGTCACCGCGGATCTGCCGCTGCTCGAGGACGGCGGGGAGCTCACCGGCCAGCGCCGCCTCGATCTCACCGCGATCCTCCCGCAGGGTGGGGGAGATCGGGGGCAGCCCCAGGCGCCCGTAGACCTCGTCCTCCGTGCGCGCCACGATCCGCTTGCCCGTGTCGACCCGGAAGAGCCCGTACTCGTTCAGGCGGAGTCCCTTGCGGATCGCCATCTCGCGCAGACGGATGTTGTGGGCCTTGGAGCCCGTGAAGTAGATCAGGGCCGCTCCCCACGTGTCGGCGGGGATCACCCGCAGATCCACCTGGAGCCCACCCGTGGTGAGGATCGAGGACTTCGTCTCCCCGCTTGCCAGCACCCGGTCGACCAGCGGCAGACCCACGAACCGCTCCATGATGGGCCGAGGGTGGGCGCTGGCCACCAACAGGTCGACGTCGCCGATCGTCTCGGCCATCCGGCGCAGGGAGCCGGCGTAGGTGGCCCGCTCCACCTCTTCGAGCTGCGAGAGCTCGCCCAGCAGATCGCTCGCCACGTCCAGGGCGACGTTCACCTGGATCCG
>DASQQQ010000310.1:0-9306 GCA_035643355.1 Actinomycetota bacterium
TACCGGAGCCGTTGCCGTGGCCGTCACCGTGGCCGTTGGCGGAGGCGCCCCCCGGATGCGCGACCACCTTCCTGGGCCGTCCCGGGAACACCAGACGGCCGTCCAGGATCGCCCGCACCGAGCGCTGGAAGCCCTCCGCGCTCGTGTCCTTCGTGAGGAAGCCGTGGAACCCCGCCGCCATGGCCCGTCTGACCACCACGGGACGGGCCACCGAGGTAAGCGCCACCACCTTGGACGAGGGCGACACCTCCCCGAGCTCACCGCCGAGCCGGATCCCGTCCACGCCGCCGATCGCGATCTCCACCAGGATCAGGTCCGGCTGGTGATCGGCCGCGGTGGCGGTCGCCTCCTCGGGGGTGGTGCGAACGCAGATCGGATCGGCCCCGAGCCGGGTCAGAGCTTGACTGATGGCCTCGGCGAAGAGCCGTTGCCCGTCCACGATCAGCGCGTGGGGATCGATCGCGGGCCTCCTGTTCCGGTGGGGCTGAACCCTCTCAGTGTCCGTAGGCGCTTCGGGGAAGTCAAACCCCCTCGATACCTACGGCAAACGCAGGGTGCGTTCCCGCCATCTTCGAACACGGCCCTCGCTGGGATGCGACGGGGCCGGGGATCGCTCCCCGGCCCCGTGTCCGGTTCGTGCCGTCGAACGGTCGTTTCCGGCTAGTGCATGTGTCCGTGGCCCGCCGGGGCCGCGGGCTCCTCCTCCTCGGGCTTCTCCACCACCGCGCTCTCGGTGGTCAGCACCAGCGCCGCGATGGAGGCCGCGTTCTGCAGGGCGGAACGCGTGACCTTGGCCGGGTCGATGATCCCGGTCTTGACCATGTCGACCCACTCGCCGGTGGCGGCGTCGAAGCCGCGGCCGTCCCCCTCGGTGCGGATCCGGTCCACGACCACCGCACCCTCGTAGCCGGCGTTCTCGGCGATCAGACGGGCCGGGGCGGCCAGGGTGTCACGGACGATGGTCGCACCGGTGGCCTCGTCGCCGGCCAGGTCGAGCTTGCCGAGCGTCTGCTCCGCGCGGATCAGCGCCACGCCCCCGCCGGGGACGATCCCTTCCTCGATCGCGGCCCGGGTGGCCGACAGCGCGTCCTCGATGCGGTGCTTCTTCTCCTTGAGCTCGACCTCGGTGGCCGCGCCCACCTTGACGATGGCCACACCGCCGGCCAGCTTGGCCAGGCGCTCCTGCAGCTTCTCCCGGTCCCAGTCCGAGTCGGTCTTGTCGATCTCGGCCTTGATCTGGGTGATCCGGCCCCTGACCTCGTCCTCGCCGCCGGCGCCCTCCACGATGGTGGTGTCGTCCTTCGTCACCACCACGCGGCGGGCCTTGCCCAGCAGGTCCAGCCCGACGTTCTCCAGCTTCAGGCCGACCTCCTCGGAGATCACCTGCCCGCCGGTGAGGATAGCCATGTCCTGGAGCATCGCCTTGCGCCGCTCGCCGAAGCCGGGGGCCTTGACTGCCGCGGCGTTGAACGTGCCCCGGATCTTGTTCACCACGAGTGTGGCCAGAGCCTCGCCCTCGATGTCCTCGGCCACCAGCAGGAGGGGCTTGCCGGCCTGGAGCACCTTCTCCAGCAGCGGCAGCAGCTCCTGGACGCTCCCGACCTTCTTGTTCACCAGGACGATGTAGGGCTCGTCCAGGACCGCCTCCATCCGCTCCTGGTCCGTGACGAAGTACGGGGAGATGTAGCCCTTGTCGAACTGCATGCCCTCGACGAACTCGAGCTCCATGCCGAAGGTGTTCGACTCCTCGACGGTGACCACGCCGTCCTTGCCCACCTTGTCCAGGGCCTCGGCCAGGACCTCGCCGATCTGCGGGTCGGCGGCCGAGATGGCGGCCACCTGGGCGATCTCGTCCCGGGACTCGATGTCCTTGGCCTGCTCCTTGATCACCTCCACCGCGGCGGCCACGGCCTTCTCGATCCCCCGCTTCAGCGCCATGGGGTTGGCCCCGGCGGCGACGTTGCGCATGCCGTGACGGACCATGGCCCGAGCCAGAACGGTGGCCGTGGTGGTGCCGTCGCCGGCCACGTCGTTCGTCTTGGTGGCGACCTCCTTGGCCAGCTGGGCGCCCATGTTCTCCCACGGGTCCTCCAGCTCGATCTCCTTGGCGATGGTCACGCCGTCGTTCGTGATGGTGGGCGCGCCCCACTTCTTGTCCAGGACCACGTTGTGGCCCTTGGGACCGAGGGTCAGGGCCACGGTGTCCGCGAGCTTGTTGACCCCGGCCTCGAGCGAGCGCCGGGCCTCCTCGCTGAACTTCAGCTCCTTGCTTGCCATGGGACCTCCAACTCAGATGGTTCGGGGGCCCGGCGCGCCGCGCGCGAGCCCCCGGAACGTGCGTTCGCCGCCGCTACTTCTGGACGACGGCCAGGACGTCGCGAGCAGAGAGGATCAGGTAGTCGTCGCCCGCCACCTTGACCTCGGTGCCGCCGTACTTCGAGTAGATGACCTTGTCGCCGACCTTCACGTCGAGCGGGACCCGGTTGCCGTCCTCGAACCGGCCCGGGCCAACGGCCACGACCTCGCCCTCGACCGGCTTCTCCTTGGCCGTGTCGGGGATCACGATCCCGGAGACCGTGGTCTCCTCCTCCTCGCCCGGCTTGACCACGATCCGGTCCTCGAGGGGCTTGAGGCTGAACTCCTTCGCCATCCCGTCCTCCTTCGCAGGCGTCCTGCGGTCCCGGTCCCGGGGCGGACCTCGGGCAGGGATCCGTGCGCTCGTCTAGCACTCGACCGCTTCGAGTGCTAACAGGATAGCGACGAGAGTGCCAGGGGTCAACGTGGCGTGGGCCGTCCCGGGCCGGTCCTGGTCCATCGACCGTAGCAGGCGCTCCTGCCTTCGTCGGTGGTGCGGCCCGCTCCAGGGCTCCTATCGTGGGCCCGGACCGGTTCGAGGCCGGCCACGAAGGGGGACGATGCGGAAGGGGCGAGGCCACCGCCGGGCGATCACGGCCGTCCTGGCGGCCGGGACCCTCCTGACAGGCTCCCTCACCCCTTCCGCCTCCCCAGCCGCAGCGGCCGAGCCCGTCGGATCGCTGCAGGCCACGATCGACACCTCCTCGTGGTCGCCGCCGAGCCCCGACCCCACCGGGATCACCTGGTGGACCGACCGGCTCCTGGTGGTGGACAGCGAGGTCGAGGAGACGATCTCGGGGATCACCCACTACGAGGGCGCGAACACCTACGAGGCGTCCCCCTCGGGCACGCTGGAGCGGACCTCCACCACCACCGCCTTCTCCACGGAACCCACCGACGTCGCGGCGCACGGCTCCCGGGTGTTCGTGAGCGACGACAACCGGGACCGGATCTTCGTGATCCACGTGGGTCCGGACGGGCGGTTGAACACCTCCGACGACACCCGGACCTCGATCGGGACCCACGCCTTCGGCAGCTACGACGACGAGGCCGTGTCCTTCGCGGGCGGGGACCTGTTCGCCGGCGACGGGACCAACACCCAGATCTACCGGATCGACCCCGGCCCGGACGGGGCCTTCGGCGGCACGGACGACCGTGTGACCTGCTTCGATACCCGGGCCCTCGGCATGCGCGATCCCGAGGGCGTGACGGTGGATCCGGCCACCGGGCGGATCTACGTGGCCAGCCGGATCAGCCGAGAGATCGCCGTGGCCGATGGGTCCGGTGCCCTGCTGAACCTGATCGACCTGCGGCCGATCCTCCCCTACGGGGGCCGGGACCGGATCGCGCCCTCCGGGGTGACCCTGGCGCCGGCCGCCGAAGACCCGTCCCGCATCGACCTGTACCTCACCGACCGCGGCGTGGACAACAACACCGACCCCAGCGAGAACGACGGCGCGATCTACCAGATCCGCCGGCAGAGCCCGGACGGCAACGTCGCGCCGGTCGTCTCCGGCTTCGGCGCCTTGCGGGCAGTGGAGGGCGAGCGCGTGAGCGTCCGCACGGTGGCGGCCGATCCCAACGGTGACCCGCTCTCGTACTCCGCCACCGGCCTGCCCCCCGGGCTGTCGATCGACCCCTCCAGCGGGCTGATCACCGGCAAGGTGGCCGCCGGAGCGGCCGCCGGCAGCCCCTACGTCTCGCACGTGACCGTGAGCGACGGGAGCCTGGCCACGGTCCGCCGGGCCCGGTGGCGGATCACCACCGGGGCCCCCGACGATCGGGCCCCCGTCATCTCCCCCACCGGCGACCAGCGCAGCACCGAGGGAGACCCCGTCGCCCTGCGGATCCAGGCCTCCGATCCCGATGTCGGGCAGGCATTGATGTACTCGGCGACGGGGCTGCCGCCGGGCCTGTGGCTGGACTGCACCAGCGGGCGCATCCGGGGCCGGGTGGCCTCCGGCGCGGCGTCGGGCAGCCCCTATCGGGTCCGGGTCCAGGTGGAGGACCAGACGATCCCGGCGGATCCCTCCTTCACCAGCCGGTTCGACCAGGAGTCCTTCAGCTGGACCGTGAGCGCCCCGGGCCCGTCGCCCTCCATCACGTTCCGGGACGCCTCCAAGGGGAGCACGCCCGGTCCATCCAGGCGCCTGCGGATCCCCAGCCCCAGCGGGGTGGCCCCCGGCGACGTGCTGGTGGCGGCGATCGACGTGCGGGGGCCGGCCCGGATCGGCTCGCCGCGGGGATGGGTCCGTGTTCGGGCCGATCACCGGGGACACCGGCTCCGCCAGTTCGTCTACGTCCGCGTGCTGACCGGCGATGAGCCCGGGACCTGGCGATGGCGCCTGTCCCGGCGCCAGCCGGCCACGGGGATCATCGTGGGCTACCGGGGGGTCGATCCCATCGATCCGATCGAGGTCGCGGCCGGGAGGGTGAAGCGGCGGTCCCGGTGGATCACCGCTCCCTCGGTCACCGCCGCGGAGCCCTCGGCCATGGTGGTGGGGATGTTCGGGGTGGCCGCCAGGGCCTGGATCCGGCCGCCGCGGGGCATGGACGAGCGGGCCGAGATCCGCCTCCGGCGCTCGAGACGGAGGATCACCACGGAGGTCTCCGACCGGCTCCTAAGCGACGCCGGCCCCACCGGACGGCTGGTGGCCAGGGCCACCAGGGCCGGGACGAACATCGGCCAGAGCCTCATCCTCCGACCGGCGTCCTGACCGGCCGTTCGGCCTAACCCCCCGGTACGGCGAGGAACGTACCCGAGTTACGGCGGATGCCGCTCGGAAACATCTCGCTTCCCAGGAAAGCTGGTGGTCGGCGATGCAGACCCGACCATGGCGCATGCTCCGGGGGGACGTTGTCGCGTTCGGCGACGTCGAGACCGAGGAGATCGATCCTCAGGGGACGGCTCAGGCTGCCCTGGAGGGGGACGGCATCCGCCTGCACGGGGCGGGATGGCGGCTGGTCAAGCGCCTGCTCGACGTGGTGCTGAGCCTCACGCTGATCCTTCTGACTCTCCCGCTGATGCTCCTGATCGCCCTGGCCATCACGGCCGAGTCGCGCGGCCCGCTCTTCTTCGTGCACCGCCGCATGGGCAAGGGGCGCGTGCCCTTCGGGTTGCTGAAGTTCCGGACCATGGTCCCCGACGCGGAGGAGCGGCTGGAGGCGCACCTGGCCGAGCACCCCGAGCACCTGGCCGAGTGGCGGCAGTACTACAAGCTCCGGGACGATCCCCGGATCACCCGCGTGGGCAGGCTCCTGCGCAAGTCGAGCCTGGACGAGCTGCCCCAGCTCTTCAACATCCTGCGGGGGGACATGAGCGTGGTGGGACCGCGGGCGATCGTGCGCGACGAGGTCCCACGGTTCGAGCGGTACGCCGACACGATGCTGAGCGTCAAGCCCGGGCTGACCGGCCTGTGGGCGGTGAGCGGGCGCAACGACGTCACGCAGCAGCACCGGGCCGTGCTCGAGTACCGCTACGTGACCGACTGGAGCCTCCTGCTGGACCTGTGGATCCTGTTTCGGACGATCCCCGCGGTGATCCGCGGACACGGCGCCTACTGATCCGGTGCTCTGCCGAGGTCTGCGAACCTGGTAGCCGCCCCCCGGGGGCGCCGCTGGCCGGCCAGCTCCCCTCCGGTCTCAGCGACCGGCGATCATCGACGTGAGCGCGGCATCGTAGGCCCGGGCGGCCGCGCTCAGCGTGTACTTCTCCAGGAACGCGGCTCGGCCTGCCTCGCCCATCGCCTCCCGGCGCTCGGGCTCCGCGACCAGGCCCCTGATGGCCCGGGCGATCTCCCGACCCTCGGGCTCGACCAGGAGGCCGCAGCCGGTCTCCTTGATCATCTGGCCGATCTCGCTGTCCGGATCGAGGATGCCCATGAGCGGCGTCCCGCCGGCGATGACCCCGTACGCCTTGCTGGGCACGCTGATGCCGGTGTGGCCCGCCTCCAGGCAGACCACCGCCAGGTCCGCGGCCGAGAGCATCTCGGCCAGCCGATGCATCGGCTGGTAGGGCAGGAACTGCACGTTGCGCAGGCGGTGCTCGGCCGCCATGGCCTGGAGCTTGGGCTTCTTGGCGCCCTCTCCCACGAACTGGAACAGCACCGGCTCCCCTTCCAGGAGCCGAGCCGCGTCGATCAGGGGCTCGAGGTTGTGCTTCTCCCCCAGCCGGCCCGCGTACTGCACCACGAAGCGGTCCTGCAGGTGGTGCTCGGCCCGGAACGTGTTCTCCTCGCGCGGGATCGGGTGAACGTGCCGCTCGTCCGACCAGTTGGGGATCACCACGATCCGATCGTGGGTCCGCTCGGGCATCTTCCGCTTGATCAGGTCGAGCATGTCCCGGCCGATCACCACCGTCACGGCCGCGCCGGCCAGGATCAGCCGGGTGGTCCGGGCCCAGACCTTGGCCAGCCAGGAGTCCGCCCGCAGCACGCCCAGGCTGACGGCGAAGTCGGGGAACACGTCGTACACGATGATGAGGTAGGGCCGTCGCCGCAGTCGGGAGACGAGCCATCCCAGCACGCCCAGGAACGGGGGGTTGGTGGTGATGATCATCCCGGCGTGATCGCTCCGCTGGCGCAGGAGGGCCCAGGCCGCGGACAGCACGAAGCTGACCGAGGCCACGGTCTTCGACACGAGCCCGCCGCGCTGGCTGCCGATGGTGGGCACCCGGAGGATCCTCACGCCCTCGTGGACGAGCTCCTTGGGCACCGCCCGGCCGTCGCCCTCGTCCGTTCCCCAGCTGGGCTTGGCGGTGTAGACGGTGATCTCCCACCCCAGCTCGGCCAGCCGGGTGGCCAGCTCAGTCATGTGCATCCCGGTGGAGATCATCTCCGGGTAGAAGTGCTCGCACAGCAACAGCAGGGTCTTCCGGGGAGCGGAGGCTCCACCGGGATCCCTGGGCGTCCCGGCGCTGCCGGCCTCAGGTACCGCCATGGTCCGTCCCGTTTCCTCCCGTCGGTGGTGGCAACCACGGCGGCCCCCGTGATGCGGCGACCGTGGCCACCCGCCGATTGTGGCCGAGGACCTCGGCCCCTGCATCCGTGGAAGCGCGTAGCCCGCCTAGGGAAACCGACCGAGCCCTGCGCCCGGGGCGCGATGCCCCGGTACTGCGGCTCCCTACGGCGGATGCGCGATGAGCGCGCGGCCCGGAGGAGCGACGATACCACCACCGATGAGCCAGACCGGAACACCGATCAAGGTCCTGTACGTCCTGGGTCCGGGGCGGAGCGGCACCGGCATCCTGGGGCGGGTCCTCAGCACCATGGAGGGCGCCGTCTTCGCCGGGGAGCTGCGCCGGCTGTGGAGCCGCGGGCTGCGGCCGGGACGGACCTGCGCCTGCGGACGGCCCCACGCCGAGTGCCCGGTGTGGTCCCGGCTGCTGGTCCCGGGTGCCCCGTTCGCCCATCCGAGCCTGCAGGCCCTGGGAGCGATCCAGGCTCGGGTCGCCCCCGAGCACCTCGGATGGCGCGCCGGTCTGCGCCTGCGCCACCTCCAGGCGCCTCCGGCTCCCGACACGCCCGAGGGGCGGTACCTGGCCGCGTACACGGCGCTGCACGAGGCGTTCGCCCGCGTCACCGGGGCCCAGGTGGTAATCGACAGCTCGAAGTCGGCGGCGGACGCGTCCCTGCTGGCCGTGCGGCGCGAGGTCCCGACGTCCATCGTGCAGATCGTGCGGGACCCGCGAGGGGTCGCCTTCTCCCTGCAGCAGCACTACGCGAAGGACGCGAGCGGTCTGCGCCGGCACCTGCTGGCGCTGCGCGGAGCGGTCCGGTGGGTGGCCAAGCACCTGACCAACGAGGCCCTGCGCCGCCGGTACGGCCCCGATCGATCGATCGTCCTGCACTACGAGCGGTTGATCGAGGATCCCCGGAGCGTGGTGGAGGAGGTGGCGAAGACCGTGGGCCTGGCCGCGCCGGCGATCGAGCTGTCCCCGGGGGTCCCCATCGAGGTCCCGGAGGTCCACGGCCCCGACGGCAGCAAGCGGCGGCGGTTCGTGCCCACCCAGATCGTCCTGCGCCTGGACACGCGGTGGCAGGCCGAGCTGGACCCCGTCGACCGGTTCCTGGTGACCGCGGTGACGTTCCCGCTCCTCCTGCGCTACGGCTATCCTCTGCGGACCCCCAGACCGAGCGCCTCGACGACGACCCGGCCGGGGACCGAGGTCGAGGGGTGAGGAGAGCGGACGTGGGGGTCCAACGGGGCACGGAGCCGGATCCCTCCCGGCCGGAGAACAGGACGGGATCGCTGGACGCGGGCCCTTCCTCGAAGCTGCCCACCTTCCTCCTGATCGGGGCCATGAAGGCGGGCACCACGAGCCTGTACCACTACCTCCGCGGCCACCCGCAGGTGTTCATGCCGGAGGTGAAGGAGGTCATGTTCTTCGACCCTCGGCACAACTGGCACCGCGGGATCGAGTGGTACGAGGCCCAGTTCGGCGGGGCCGAGGCTCGGCACCTCGCGCGGGGTGAGGCCTCGACCAGCTACACGAAGTTCCCGGTGGTCCAGGGGGTGCCGGCCCGGATCGCCTCGGTCCTGCCAGACGTTCGGCTCCTGTACGTGGTCCGTCACCCGGTCGAGCGGATGCAGTCGCACTACCTGTACCTGCTCTCCCGGGGCAAGGAGTCTCGGCCCATCGAGCGAGCCTTCGCCGAGGAGCCGATGTACCTGGACACCAGCCGCTACGCGCTGCAGCTGGAGCAGTACGAGCCGTACATCCGGCCGGAGCAGCTGCTGCTGATCGACTCGCGTGACCTGCGGGACCGCCGGGTGGAGACGTTGGGCGGCATCTTCGCGTTCCTGGGGGTCGATGCCACCTGGGTGCCACCCACCGTCGATCGGGAGTTCTTCCGCTCGGCCGACCGTCGGATGCGCCCCGCGCTGTCCCGAGCCGTGCGTCGGCTGCCCGGCCTGTCGGCGGCCGCCCGGCGAGCGCCCCGTCCGCTTCGG
>DASQQQ010000311.1:0-14435 GCA_035643355.1 Actinomycetota bacterium
GCGCGCGATCGGCGCGGGCGTAGGCATGCGCGAACCCCCGGATGGCATCGGCCGGGACGCCGGTTGCCCGCTCGCCCTCCTCCAGGGTCCAGGGCTCCACCGCCGCCGCGTACGCCTCGAAGCCCTCCGTGGCCCGCTCGATGAAGGTGTCGTTGGTGAGCCCGGCGTGGATGATCTCGCGCCCCATGGTGTTGGCCAGGGCGATGTCCGTGCCCACGTCCAGCCCCAGCCATACGTCCGCCCACTGGGCCGAGCTCGTGCGCCGCGGGTCCACCGCATAGAGCCTCGCGCCGCGCCGCACGCCCTTCAGGATGTGGTGGAAGAAGATCGGGTGGGTCTCCCGGGCGTTGGACCCCCACAGGATGATGAGATCCGTGTCCTCGATCTCTTCGTACGAGCTGGTGCCCCCACCGGCCCCGAACACCGTGGCCAGACCGACCACGCTCGGAGCGTGTCAGGTGCGGTTGCAGCTGTCGATGTTGTTGCTGCCGAGCGACTGACGGACGAACTTCTGGGCCAGGTAGTTCATCTCGTTCGTCGCCTTCGAGCAGCTGAACACGCCGACGCCGGCCCCGCCGTTCCGCTCGGTCGCCCGGCGCAACCGCTCGGCGGCCCGGTCCAGGGCCTCCTCCCAGGTGGCGGCGCGCAGGGATCCGTTCTGGCGGACCATCGGCTCGGTCAGGCGGGCGTACCCGTCGCCCATCGAGCTGGCCTCCTTCCTGAACCCACGTTCGCCCATCTTATCCCCCGGTTCAACCGAGGGGGTCCGGCCGCGGGGGGCGGCTCAGACGACGATCCGCCCCGGACGCGTGTAGACGTTGAACCGATCGTCCCGGAGGAACCCCAGCAGGGTCATGCCGAACCGATCGGCCGTGTCCACGGCCAGGGACGATGGCGCCGAGACCGCGGCCACGATGGGGATCTGGGCAACCGCGGCCTTCTGGACGATCTCGAAGGAGGCTCTGCCGGACACCAGGAGGATCCGCTCGGAGAGCGGCAGGCTCCTGGCGAGCAGCGCCTCGCCGATCACCTTGTCCACGGCGTTGTGCCGCCCCACGTCCTCACGCAGCGACAGCAGGACGCCGTCGATACCGAACAGCCCGGCCGCGTGCAGCCCCCCGGTCTGGTCGAACACGCTCTGCGCCCGGCGCAGCTCCGCCGGGAGACCACCGATCACGCTCCCCCGCACGGTAGGCCCAGGACCCACGGGGGCGCACCGGACCTCCACGTGCTCCAGGGCGGCCTTGCCGCAGATGCCGCAGGAGGAGGTGGCGAAGAAGTTCCGGGACAGGCGGTCCCGGTCGAAGGCCGCGGCCAGGCTCACGGTGACCACGTTGTAGTGCTGATCCTCCGGGGCCAGGTCCCGGCAGTAGCTGACCGTCCGAAGCTCCTCGGGCCCGGCGATCAAGCCCTCGGTGAACAAGAATCCGGCCGCGAGCTCGAAGTCGCCGCCCGGGGTCCGCATGGTGACGGCCACCGACACCGCGTCCTGACCGGGACCCTGGACGCGGATCTCCATGGGCTCCTCGGCGGCCAGCCGGTCGGGGCGCTCGTCCGCCCGGTCACCGCGCACCGCCACCACGCGGGTCCGGGTGATGGTGCGACGGAGCGGGACGGCCTGCGCCATCTGTCCATCATCCCACCGGCGCGGCGATGTTTCCCATCTCCACGATGGGGTTCGGGCGCCGTGACCTGCGGTCACGCCTCAGCGGACCCCTCCGGGGTATCCTCACAGCGGTCATTTGAACGGCCGGTCAAAGGCGGGGGTACCGGGATCGATGAAGAGCGGGCTGCAGATCGCGCAGGAGGCGGAGCTTCGTCCCGTCGCCGAGGTGGCTCGGGCTGCGGGCATCGAGGACGAGGAGCTCGAGCTCTTCGGGCGCTTCCGCGGCAAGGTCTCGCTCTCGGTCCTGGACCGGCTGGCCGACCGCCGGGACGGCAAGCTGATCATCGTCACGGCCATCACCCCGACGAGGGCCGGTGAGGGCAAGACCACCACGTCCGTCTCGCTGACCCAGGGGCTGGGAGCGATCGGCAAGGACGTGATGCTGTGCCTGCGCGAGCCCTCGATGGGGCCGGTGTTCGGGATCAAGGGGGGCGGCAACGGCGGGGGCCATGCCCAGGTGGTCCCCATGGAGGAGATCAACCTGCACTTCAACGGCGACTTCCACGCGGTGACTGCGGCCCACAACCTGCTGGCCGCCGCTTTGGACGCCTCGATCTACCACGGGAACCCGCTGGGGATCGACGCGGCCACGATCACCTGGCCCCGCACGCTGGACGTGAACGACCGCGAGCTGCGGTACACGGTGATCGGCTTGGGCGGCAAGGCCCACGGCGTACCCCGGGAGGCCTCCTTCGTGATCACGGCGGCATCCGAGATCATGGCCATCCTGGCCCTGGCCTCCGATCTGCGAGACCTCCGACGACGACTGGGGCGGATCGTGGTGGCCACCACCCTGGATGGCCGGCCGGTCACCGCCGAGGACCTCAAGGTGGCCGGAGCGATGACGGTCGTGATGCGGGAGACGATCCGTCCGAACCTGGTCCAGACCCTCGAGGGCCAGCCGGTGCTGATCCACACCGGCCCCTTCGGCAACATCGCCCACGCGAACAATTCGATCGTGGCCGACCGGATCGCGTTGAAGCTCGCTGACTACGTGGTGACGGAGGCCGGGTTCGGATCGGACCTGGGGTTCCAGAAGTTCGCCGACATCGTCTGCCGCCTCGGCGGCTTCGCTCCCAGCGCCGGGGTGCTGGTCACCACGGTCCGAGCCCTGAAGTCCCACGGAGGCGTATCCTTCCCCGACCTGGGCTCCGAGGACCTGGATGCGCTTCGCCGGGGGACAGAGAACCTGGCCGCCCACGTGGAGATCGTCCGGGCCTACGGCGTGCCCTGCGTGGTCTCCGTGAACCGCTTCCCCACCGACACCGATGCCGAGCTCGCGGCCATCGACGAGCTCGCCGCGAAGGTCGGTGCCGAGCGGGTGGTCCGCAACGAGGGCTTCGCTCGGGGCGGGGAGGGAGCTGCCGAGCTGGCCCATGCCGTGGTGGAGGCCTGCGAACGACCGAACACGTTCTCGCCGCTCACCGCGCCGGGGACCTCGGTCCGCGACCAGATCGAGGCCATCGCGGTAAAGCTCTACGGAGCGGAGGGGGTCGACCTCTCGCCGAAGGCGGAGCGGGACCTGGCGACGATCGAGGCGCTCGGCCTGGGGCAGGCGCCGGTCTGCATGGCCAAGACCCATCTGTCGCTCTCGCACGATCCGACGCTGCTCGGCCGGCCCGCCGGCTTCCGCCTGCCGGTGCGCGGTCTGGTGCCCTCGGCCGGGGCGGGCTTCGTGGTGGTTCTGTGCGGCGACATGCAGCGCATGCCCGGGTTCGGCAAGGTCCCGAACTTCACCGGCGTGGACATCGACGAGCGGGGCCGGACGGTCGGCCTGTTCTAGACGACCGCCGAGGCCCTGTCATCCGGCCAGGGAGGTCCAGGACCCCTCTTCCAGCAGGATCCACTCGGCTCGGGCCACGACGTCGTCGCGCTCGAAGTCGAAGATGCCGCCCTGCTCCGGCGCGGCCTCCCACACCGATCCGCAGCCGGCACACACCCAGAGGGTCTGGGCCCTGGGGTCGGCGTCCTTCGGGGGCGCGCAGCTGTGCATCTGGGCTCCTCTCTGCAGAATCACAAGCGTGTGATCCAGCAGCATAGCGGGGGGACCGTGCGCATACCACGACCTCGGAGGAACCGCTGAGGCTAGGAGCGGGGCCGCTCCTTGTTCGGGTCGTAGACGGAGAGCACGTCGACCGTGGCCGGGACCGTGCCCTCCCCCAGCCCCACCTCGACCTCGGTCCCCTCGGCCGCGTGGTTCGAATCCAGGACCGCGAGGCCGATCACCCCGAACAGCGGGCTGTCGGTGGCGCTGGTCATCGTGCCGATCTCCTCGCCGCCCTTGGTCACCGTGGCGCCGTACTCGGGGACCTGCGTTCCCTGGACCCTGAGCGTCTTGAAGCGGTTCGGGGGGGCGGCCGCGATCTGCTCCAATCGAGCCTTGCCCAGGAACTCGCCTTGGCCGTCCAGCGCCACGAACCGGTCCATGGACAGGTCAAACGGCGAGCGCGTGCCCTTCTCGTACTCCACCCCGGCCACGATCATCCCGCTCTCGATCCGCGCGATCTCCACCGCCGCGGTCCCGAAGGGCGTGACGCCGGCGCCCTGGACGGCCTCCCACAGGGCCACCGCGTCCTCCGGAGCCGGGATCAGCTCGAAGCCGAGCTCCCCGGAGAAGCCGGTGCGCAGGACCCAGACGTCGATCCCTGCGAGGGCCACGCGGTTCGGCCAGAGATGGAAGTACCCCAGGGAGGACAGGTCGGCCTGGGTCAGCCCCTGGAGCACCTCACGGGACCTCGGACCCTGGATCGACAGCAGGGGCATCTGGGTCGTCCGGTTCTCGACCACGACGTCCATCCCTGCGAAGACCTCGCCGAACCAGTCCTCGTAGCCGGGAGCGTTGGTCATCACCCACAGGTGGTCCTCGGCCAGGCGGTACACGGTGCCGTCGTCCACCATCTGCCCGTTCTCATCCACGAACGCGCCATACCGGACCCGGCCCACGCCCAGGCCCAAGATGTCGTTCGTGGAGATGCGCTGGGCCGCCCGGACCGCGTCGGCGCCCCGGAAGTCCCACTTCACCAGGGGATAGACGTCCCACATGGCGACGTCCTTGCGGATCGCCTCGTACTCCTTGCCGACGTCGCCGAAGGACTCGGTCCACAGCCACCCATCGAAGTCCTCGAAGGTGGCCCCCTGCCGCTCCTGGACCTCGTGCCAGATCGACCGTACCGGTTCGTCCGCCATCGCTCCTCCTACGCCCTGGGGCGTTCCTTGTTGGTGTCGTAGATCGGCAGCACGTCGACCGTGGCGGGCACCGTGCCCTCGCCCAGCGCCACCGAGACCTCGGTCCCGCGTGTGGCCAGGTCGGCGCGGATCACCGCCAGCCCGATCTTGCCGAACCGCGGGCTGTCCGTGGGGCTGGTCAGCGTGCCCACCTCCTCACCGTCCCCGGTGACGGCGGCGCCGTACTCGGGCAGCTCGTCGGCCTCGTATCGGAGCGTCACGAACCGGTTCGGGGGGTGCGGCGCGATCTTGGCCAGCGCGTCCTTGCCCTGGAACCGCACCGGCCGGTCGAGCGCCACCAGCCGATCCAGGTCGAAGTCGTAGGGCGTGCGCTGGTGCGCCTCGTAGTCGTAGTCGGTCACGATCAGGCCGGCCTCGATCCGCAGGATCTCGATGGCCTCCACCCCGAACGGCGTGGCCCCGGCCGCCACCACGGCGTTCCAGAGGTCGGCCGCGTCAGCCGGATCGGTGAGGAACAGCTCGAACCCCATCTCCCCCCCGAACCCGGTCCGGGACAGGTAGACGCGGACCCCGCCCACGGTCACCGGCTCGGGCAGGAAGCGGAAATACTTCAGCGAGGCCACGTCGGCGTCCGTGAGGGAGCCCACCAGCTCCCGAGACCGAGGTCCGATCACGCCCAGGTGCGGCATCCGCGACGCGATCCACTCGAACCCCACGTCGAAGCCCTTCAGCGCCTCGCCGAAGTACTCCTGGTGGTCCTTGCCGTTGGTCATGACCCAGCAGTGGTCCTCGCGCGCCGTGTTGAACACCGTGCCGTCGTCGACCATGAGCCCGTCGCCGTCCAGGAACGCCCCGTAGCGCGCCTGCCCCACCGCCAGGCTCATCGCGTCGTTGCTGAACAGGTGCTGCGCGGCCCGCAACGCGTCGGGACCGCGGAAGTCCCACTTGTTGAGGGGCGAGACGTCCCAGACCGCCACGTGGTCACGGACCGCGTCGTACTCCTTGCGGACGTCGCCGAACCCCTCCAGCCACAGCCACCCACCGTCCGCGACGTGGGTGCCCCCCTGGGCCTCGGTCACGTCGTGGAACGCGGTCCTGATCGCTTCCTCTTCCGTCATGTCCTGCGCCTCCGGGGCTTCCCTACGGGTGCAGGCGCATCCTCCCACGCGATTGACTCGCCGTTCAAGTCGGCGGCGACGCCCGACGTCGAGCCTCCGCGCCCCGGCACAGGCCGAGCAGATCCGACATCCTGACCCGGCCCCTTGCCTCCAGCCGGGAGGCCAGGACCAGGAACAGCTCGGCCGTGACCAGCGCGTCCTCCAGGGCGTCGTGCGGCGTCTCCACCGGCACCCCGTACCGAACCGCCGTGTCCGAGAGCGTCCGCCGGGCCGCTCGACCCGCTCCCTCCAGGGCCAGCGCCAGCAGACGAACGTCGATGGTCCGCCGGATCCACCGGCGGGCCGGCACTGGGAACACCCTGGACAGGAAGGCGATCTCCACGTCGGCGAACCAGGCCAGGATGAACCGCCCCTCCAGGACGTCCGAGAGCTCGGAGCGGACGGCGGACAGGGGTGGAGCATCGGCCAGGTCTCGGGGCAGGAGCCCGTGGATCCTCATCGAGGCGGCCGAGGCCGGAACCGTGGGCGAGATCAAGCGCTGGACCGCCTCCCCCACCATCACCCGTCCCTCCCGGACCGGGACGGCGCCGAACGAGACGACCTGGTCGCGTTCCCGGTCCAGACCGGTCGTCTCGAAGTCCAGAGCGACCATCTCGGCCTGCCGCCGGTCCAAGCGCCGGGCGGCCCGCGAGGGGCCGGCGGGGCGCCTTCGCCGTGACCTCAGCGGCACAGGATCACGCCATCCTCGGTGACCAGCAGGTCCACCGGGAGGTCCTGAGCCCCGTGAGGCACCCTCTCGACGACCTGCAGCCCGAAGCAGACGGCCGCCTTCACCACGTCCGAGCGGGTCCGACGGAAGAAGCGGTCGTAGAACCCCCCGCCGTAGCCGACCCGGAAGCCCCGGCGATCGAACGCGACCCCGGGGGTCACCACCAGGTCCACCTCCTCGGGCGCCACCGGCGCACCGTCGACCGGCTCGAGCGCTCCGAAACGCGCCTGGCGCAGCTCCTGTCCGGGAGCGAAGGCCAGGCCCTCGATGTCGCCGTCGCGGACCCGGGGAAGGGCCAGGCGACGGCCTCTAGCGGACAGTCGCTCGAGGATCGGCCCCGTGTCCACCTCCGATCCGAACGAGGAGAAGGCCATGACCACGTCCGCCCGCTCCATCTCGGGCAGGGCGAAGAGCTCCCGGGCGATGGCCCGGCTCAGCCGATCTCGCTCGGGAGGGCTCAGTCGATCGCGGAGCTCCCTGATCTGGGCCCGCAGGGCGCGCTTGTCCCGCTTCAGCCGGTCCGCCGTGTTCACGATCCGTCCCGGAGCCGCGGGAGGACCTCCCGGCCCACCACCTCCAGCCGGTCCGCTGGACCGGCCAGGAGCATGACCGCCCAGGTGGCCCCCGCCGCCGCCAGGCGCTGGAGCCGGTCGGCCGCCCCTCGCGGATCGCCCACCCACGCGCCCGACGGGCGCTCCCCCCGTCGCTCCGCCAGGCGGTCGGCCTCGGCCCGGTCCCTGCCCACCAGGGCGATGCCGCCCCACGTGGCGGGCACGGTGCGCCCCGCGGCCTCCGCCTCCTCATGCAGCACCGCCACCCGTCGTGCGAACCCGTCCACGTCGATGCCCCAGCCGTTCCAGGCGTCCGCCACGCGGCCGGCGACCCTCACCACCTCCTCGCTCAGGCCGCCCACCCAGACCGGCGGTCCCTGCCCGCCGGGGCGACGCGGCAGGAGGGGGCCCGAGAGGGGCGGCACCAGCTCGCTGCCCGGCCAGGTCCGACCCGTCAGCAGCGACCGGACCGCGCTCACCGTGTCCTCCAGGTGCCGGCGGCGCGTGGCGCGGTCCATGGTGGGGATCCCGAACGCTTCATGCTCGCCCCGGCTAAGGTCGTCGCCCGTCCCCACCGCCAGGACCACACGCCCGGCGGCCACGTCGTCGAGCGACGCTGCGAGCTTGGCCAGCAGGCCCGCCGGCCGCAGGGAGGCGCGCGTCACGAGCGTCCCCACGGTTAGTCCGTCGGTCGCGGCGGCCACCGCCGCCAGGGACGAGAACACCTCGAAGGACGGCCGATCCGGGGCCTGGTGCAGCGGGAGCAGGTGGTCGAAGGCGAACACGCCGTCGAAGCCAAGGGCTTCGGCTCGACGGGCGAACCCGATCACCCGCGCCGGGTCGTCCACGAACAGGGGGAGCATCGCCCCCACCCGCATCCGGCCTCCGAGATCGCTCACCGGCTCGTCCTCGCCACGATCACGTCCGCGACCGCATCTCCGGGAGCACCCGCTCGGCGATCAGCTCGATCCGGTTCGGCGGTCCCGCCGGCACGAGCACCACCCACCGCGCCCCCGCGGTCTCCAGCCCCTCGAACCACCAGGTGAGGGCCTGGACCGACCCGCCCCACACGTTCGTCTCCAACATGCCGCGATTGGCCCGCTCGTCGAGCATCCGCCCGGCCTCGTCCTCGTCCCGGCCGACCACCGCGATGCCGGCCCAGGTCGCCTCGACCGAGCGTCCGGCCTCCGCCGCCTCCTCCCGGAGCACGGCCGCCTTCCGGGCGAACTCGGGGATCGACAGGCCCCATCCGTTCCAGGCGTCCGCCTCGCGGGCCGCGATGCGCACGACCTCGTCCGCCTGCCCGCCGATCCAGATCGGCGGTCCGCCGGGGGCCCGGACCCCGGGAGCGAGGGGGCCGGACAGGGCCGGCACGCGCGCCCCTCCCGGCCAGGGGTCTCCGCGGAGGAGCGTCCGCAGGGCGCGGACCGCCTCCACCAGGTGCTCCCGCCGGTCCCGGATCCCCAGGTAGGGCAGGCCGAACGTCTCGTGCTCGGGACGGTCGATCGCGTCCCCGGTCCCGATCCCGAGCACCGTCCGACCGCCCCCGATGTCGTCGACGGACGCGACGAGCTTCGCCAGCAGGCCCGCCGGCCGGATCGAGGCCCTGGTCACCAGCGTGCCCACCGTGACCCTGCGGGTCGCCGCCGCCACCGCGGACAAGGTGGCGAAGGCCTCCAGGGAGGCCCGGTCCCCAGGCGCCCCGGGCGGGAAGAAGTGATCGAAGGCGAAGACGCCGTCGTAGCCGAGGTCCTCCGCCCGACGTGCCGTGTCGAGCACCCGGGCGGCGTCCCCCGAGAACAGCGGCAAGACCACACCCACCTTCATGAGCTCCGGCCTCCAGGTCCCACCGCGGCTAGGCCCCCAGCTCCTCGAGGGCCAGGGCGGCGGCGCCCACCGCGCCCGCGTCGTTGCCGAGCTCGGCCGCCACGATCGGGACCCGGGGCCGGTGATCGGGGCCTTCCACGGACGGCCAGTAGGTGGAGCGGGCCGGCTCGAGCAGGAGGTCGCCGGCCTCCACGGCACCCCCTCCCACCACCACCACTTGCGGATCGAGCGCGTTCACCAGCCCCGCGATCCCCTCCCCCAGCCGTCGACCGACCTCGGCCAGGATGCCCGCCGCCACGGGGTCGCCGCGATGAGCCGCCTCCGTCACCAGCCGGCCGGTCACCGCGTCGGGCCGCCCCTGCGCCAGGGTGGCGACGGCCGAGTCCGGGTGCTCGGTCACGGCCCGCCGGCCGAGCCGCCCGATCGCCGTCCCCGAAGCCACCTGCTCCCAGCAGCCGCGATTCCCGCAGCCGCACATCGGCCCGTCGGGCTCCACCACGATGTGCCCGATCTCGGCGGCGAACCCGTGGGCTCCGCGGAACAAACGGCCGTCCGCCACGATGCCCCCACCGATCCCGGTCCCCACCGTCACCAGGAGCATGTGTCGGAAGCCGCGTCCCGCACCGAAGCGCCACTCGCCCCACGCCGCAACGTTCGCGTCGTTGTCGACCTGGCACGGCAGGCCGAGGGCCTCGCCGATCCGCCGGGCGATGGGCAGCTCCCGCCAGGCGAGGTTCGGCGCGAAGCGCAGGACCCCCAGGTTCGCATCGACCATGCCGGCCGCGCCCACCCCGACCGCGACCACCTCTGGCCCCAGCAGCGACTTGGCGACCAGGATCATGGCTTCCATCGTGGCCTCGGGATCCTCTGCCGGCGTGGGCACCGTGTCGCGGGCGAGGATCGCGCCGCTCCGGGACACCCGCAGGCAGGCGATCTTCGTGCCGCCGACGTCGATCCCCAGCGCCTGCCCCGCCCCGGCCCCCATCACCGCCTCAGAACCTGAGCAGGGCGCCGATACCGCCCATCGGGGCCAGGTCCGTGCCGTCCACCACGGTCTCCACCCGGCACCCCTGATGCAGGGCCTCCGCCACCGCCGCCTCGACCACGTCGGGGACGGGCTCGAGGGTTCCGCCGCACGTGGCGCACCTGCCCTCACGCTCGGCCAGGCGGCCGCACGTAGCGCAGGACGCTCCGGGCGATGCCAGGTCGACCCAGACGACCAGCTCCCGGACCCGGCTCTCCGCCAGGGCTCGCAGGGTCCGAGGCAGACCCGTGATCGCCTGCACGCCGGACGGCGCCGATCCCGAGAGCCGGTCGACCAGCGCCCGCTCCCGTTCCCGCTCGAGCGCCTCCTCCAGCTCCACGCACCGCGCCGCGACGTCGTGGGGCGACGCCGTCATCGGCACGGTGATCCGGGCCCGCACCCGCTGCCGCAGGTAATCGTGGAGCTCCCGTTCCAGCTCGAGGTGCGCCTCGGCCGGTCCGGCCAGCACGAGATGGTCGAACGGTCGGGCCTTGAAGGTCCGGAACACCGTGTCGGCCACCGCCTTCAGGTGCTTCTGCCGCCGGTCGTCCACGTGGCGCTGCAGGCGCATCTGCGCCCACCCTCCTTGGTCGTGCCGGCCGGGGACCTCGCCCTCCACCGCGGCCACCTCGCGGATCCTCCCGAGCTCGCATACGAACAACCGGGCCCGGGCGTGGTCCACCAGGACGGCGCAGATCGGATGGTAGGTGTCGAGCACCTGCTCGAGGGGCACCAGGTCGGCCCGAGGGCCGGCCACGGCTCGGTCGCGGACCGGCCGGGGCACCCGCACCTCCTCCCACAGCCCCGCTCCGCGCGAGGAGAACAGCGCCAGCCCTCGCGTGTCGCCGCGCTCGAACTCCTCCCGCACGTAGGAGGAGATGGCGCCGAGGTCCTGCTCGATCCACCGCAGGGCTTCCGGGCCCAACACCTCGGAGCGGGACCGGGCCTGGCGGAGCAGCTCGTCCAGCCGTACCTCGTACCCGGACCTGCGTGGGTAGCGACGGCCGTCGACGGTCAGGTACAGGGACGTCACCGGCAGCCCGGCCGAATCCCATCCCGCCAGCGTTCTCAGCAGCGTGTGGTCCAGGCTCATCATGCGATCTCGATCCTTTCCAGGTCCGATCGCCCTTCCCGGTCCGTCAGATCGTCGGCCCGGACGTCGATCACCGAGCGGACGGCGAACAGGAGCTCCCTGGCCGCGAGGATCAGGTGCTCGAGCGCCTCGGGGTTGCTCCGGTTCACGGCGGTCAGCGCCATCCCGATCGGGCAGAAGGCCACCGGGCAGACGTGCTCCTCGGGCTGGCCGGCGGCCGGCTCGGGCGGTGGTTCCGCGGCCCGGGACCGGCCGCCGGTGGATCGTCTCGCCCTCGTCCTGGTTTCAGCCATGCGTCCTCTCCTTCCGCCCACCCCCCGAGGGGTCAGGCGCGAGCTGCCTGACGAACAGGACCTCCAGGCGGTCCTCCACGAAGTTCGCCCCCGCCACCTCCAGACGCTGGAGGCTCTGCGGGAGGATCAGGTTCCGTTTGTACGAGCCCACCCGCACGAACAGCTCGTCCCCCCGCCGGTGGATGTCCATGTCGTCCCGGGAGACGAACGGCAGGCGCATCGACAGGGCGTAGCCGCCGGCCCGGCGCCGGACGCGGATCGGGTCGTCTCGATGCAAGACGTCGGTGGCGGGTCGCTCGCCGTAGATCTCGGCACCCATGTCGTCGAGCAGGTCGACCCCTACCATCTCCCGGTCGAACAGCCGGGCGGTGAGGATCGGGACGGGCTCGAAGGACTCCCGCACCGTCTGCAGGTGCTCGGCCTGGATGTCCTTCCACTTCCCGAAGTAGGGGTCGGTGACGTCCTCGGGGATGATCCGGTTCACGATGATCGCGTCCACGCGGTACCCGAACAGCCCGAGGTACGTGTAGGTCCGGCGAGCCTCCGCGATCACCATCTTCTCGGGGTTCACCACCAGACGCACGGACGAGCTCCGTTCGTCCGTGAGGATCCGGTGCACGCCTTCCAGGTTGCGGTGCAAGCGCTCGACGGCCGTGTACACGCGATCACCGGCGATCGGCAGCGAGGTCATCCGGCTCATCATGGGCCGCACGGCCTTCGTCACGCGACGTTGCACCGGGAAGATCCGCTCGATGTACCAGTTCATGATCTCGGGCAGCGAGAGCAGGCGCAGCGTCTCGGCGGTGGGAGCGCAGTCCACCACCAACAGGTCGTACCTCGCATCGTCCACGTGGCGCTTGACGTCGATCAGGCTGAAGATCTCATCCAGCCCCGGGATCACCGAGAGTTCTTCGGCCTGGATCGTCTCGACCCCCGCCCAGTTCATGAGCTGGACCATGTACTCCTGGATCTCGCGCCAGTTGGTCTCCAACCGGGCCTGCGCATCGATCTGCTCGGCCCACAGCAGGGGCGCCACCGGGGTGGGAGCATCGAACACCTCGGTGTCGAAGGAGTCGGCCAGGGAGTGAGCGGGGTCGGTGCTCATCACCAAGGTCCTGTTCCCGGACCGCGCCGCCCGAACGGCGGTGGCCGCCGCGGCGGTCGTCTTGCCCACACCGCCCTTCCCGGTGAACAGGAGGACTCGCATCTGGGGCTAGCTTATCCGAGCCGCGCAGGCGAGCGGTGGGTCAGCCGAGCTCGACGCGCCGCTTCAGGCCCTCGAGCGCGTTCTCGATCACGCGCTTCGCGCCCTGGGTCCGGACGAACCCCGGCAGCAGGACGCCGAGGTCGACGCTCAGCCGGTAGGTGACCCGCGTGTGCCGAGCGTCGAGCTCATCCAGGAGGTACTCGCCCGAGATGTTGCTCACCGCGCCTCGGGCCTCCTTCGTGACCCACGACAGTCCGGCATCGCCGGGCGCGTACCGGTAGGCCAACGTGTAGCTGGCGCGTCCCAGCACCGGGACGTCGACCTCGAAGGCCACCTCCGTCCCGAGGCCCCCCGCTCCCCGCTGCACCACGCGGGCGGACTTCACGTCGGCCCACTCCGGATAGGCCTCGTAGTCGGTGATGACGTCCATCACCTCGGCGGCCGAGGCCCCGATGACGATCGAGCCCTCCGCGTGCTCCCCCATGGCGACGGAATCCTACCGGCCGCTACCCACCCCGCACGGCGGGCAGGGTGACCAGGCTCGCCAGCAGCACCGAGACAACGATCAGGACCACGGAGCCCCACAGCAGCGTCCGGGAGGAGACCACCGGATCGGCGCCGGCGGCGATCCGGTAGGCGTCGAGGACCGCGCTCATCCAGACCGCCACCGACGAGGCGAGGAACAGCGCGAACAGCGGCAGCGTGGCCCCCAGGCCCCCCTTGCCGATCCGGGACAGGATGAGGATCAGGAGCGTGCCGAACGTCCACGCGAAGATCACGGCCCGGGCCACACCGTCCAGCGTTCGGCCGCAACGCCAATGGCCCAACCCAGGGAACAGCGCGGACCACAGCGCCGCCGTGCCGGGCTCCACCTCCGGCGGGCGCTCCTGTTCCTGGAACAAGCGGGCGAAGGGGGTCCCGCAGACCTCGCACGCGTCCAGGTGGATCGGGTTCTGGTGCTGGCAGACCGGGCAGGGCCAGCGTGCGTCGGCGGCGCTCGCGCCGGCCCCGGTCGGGAACGCCTCATCCTGGGGCGCGTGGGGAGGCTGAGGCTGGCCGGGCATCGGCGGCGGGGTCCCGGCCATGGACGGCGGGGCCTCGGCGGCGGCCCGCCCGCCCCACGTGGCCGCTCGAGGGTCGGTGGCCTCCCGGGAGGCGGGAGCCGCCTCCCGCCGGGCGGGAGAGGGCTCCACGAGCGACGCGTAGCACTGTCCGCACCACTCGGCATCCTCGGCCACGAGGGCGCCACACCTCGGGCACCGGCGGTCGGCCACCATGCCGGGAGCCTACCGCCACATCGGGGCCGCACCGAACAGCCGGCCGATCCGATCGTCCCCACGACCGTGGTCGTCAACCCGCCGCGGCCGCGAGCCAGCCGGACAGCTGGGCGGCCGCCCGGGGCCAGGTGTAGGAGCGCTCCACCCGTCGGCGCCCCGCCTCCCCCATCCTGCGCGCCAGCCCCGGATCGGCCAGGAGGGCGCCGACCGCGTCCGCCACCTCCGCCACACGGGTCCCATCCACCAGGACCCCGGTGGTCCCGTCCACCAGCGACTCACGTGCCCCCCCCGAGTCCCCCACCACCACGGGACGGCCGCACGCGGCCGCCTCGATGAAGACGTTGCCCCACCCCTCGACCTCCAGACCGCCCAGGCGGGTCCGGCACGGCATCGCGAACACGTCCCCCGCCGCGTAGTAGCGGGG
>DASQQQ010000312.1:0-6798 GCA_035643355.1 Actinomycetota bacterium
TCACTCGAGGTTCGGTGCCACAGCAGCGCTCCGTTCGAGGAGTACCGGCGGATGAACCAGCCGCCTCCCTCCATGTTCTCGGCGCTCACGTTGCCGACCACGAAGACGGAGCCGTCGGGCCCGACCGCCACGCTGGTGCCGTCGGTGCGCGCCCGCCGAGGACCCCAGGAGCGCGTCCAGGTCACCGCCCCGCTGGGGTCGTAACGGACCAGCAACATGGCGGTGTTGCCATCGGTCTTCATCCGGGACCCGGTCACGTAGATCGCACCGTCCCCGGATGCCACCGACGCAAGCTCCGCGCCGGCCGAGCGGCTCCACCGCACCGAGATGTCGGCACGGCCGACGGCCTCCAACGGTAGGAGCAGGAGCGCGGACGCGGTGACCAGCACCGCGAGCAGGCTGCCGCCCCGCCGGACCGTGCCCATCCGGAAGATCCCCTTGGCCCGCATGATGCCTCCTTCCCTCCGCCGGCCCACCGTCGGCCCACCGTCGGCCCTGGTCCTTGGACGGCGGACGTTGGGACACCGGACGCCGTGGCCATCCCGAGTTGCGTACGGGACGATCGTGCCTCCGATGGCCTGGGTGGCACCATGCCCCGGCCGGTGCCTCTCCGGTTGCCTCGAGGGAGGCTTCCGTCACCTCCTGGCTACAGGTCCGGCCGATGCGAAGGGCTACTGCGGGGAGCCGTACACGTAGATCTCGGAGATCGCCGTGTCGTCGGCCCCGTGGGCGGGTCCGGTGTCGAGGATCTCCACGGTGATCCGGCCGGTGGTGGCGTCCACACGGACGAACTGGGGCACCGGCTGGGGACGGAAGGTCTGCTCGATCGGCGGCAACCCGGGGATCACGTACCGGACCCGCCGGATGATCCGGTTCTGCTGGAAGCGGTTCACCCCGGTCTCGGGATCGGTCTTCGCGTAACCCGGGATCAGCCCGATCCGCACGACGTCGACCGGGTTGTCGAACAGCAAGGTCAGGGTGACCCCGTGTCCGTCGCCCGGCGCGCGCCAGGCCGTCTCCACGTTGCCGTCGATCACGTTCTTCGGCAGGAAGGTCACCGGGTGGCCGGCGGCGTCCGTCGATGCCGGGGCCGTGAGGCTCGCCGTGACCTGCACGCCCCTGCGGATCCGCTCGACCGCACCGGTCGGCGGAGGTGATCCCTTCGGCGAACCGCCGCCCCGAGGACCGGCATCGCCTCGGACGAAGAGGGCCACGAGAACGGCGGCGACCAGCGCCGTCGCGACGAGGGCGGCTCCACCGAGCCACCGATCCCTCCTCCTCGGAACGGGACGAGGCGCGCGCACCGGACCACTCGCCGGACGCTCGACGTCCTCGCCGGCGAGCGTCACGTGCAGGTCCCGCCCGAGCCCCCGGCAAGATCCGTACCGCTCCTCCGGGTCCTTCGCCAGGGCGCGAGCCAGCACCGGATCGACGCCGGACGGCAGCTCGGGGCGGAGGGGGCTCGCGGCGGGCGGGTCCTCGTGCAGGTGCGCGTAGAGGATCCCGGGAGCGGTTCGGCCGGCGAAGGGCGGGTGCCCGGTCAGGCACTCGAACAGGACGCACCCGAGCGAGTAGACGTCGGCGGCCGGCCCCGCGCGGCGCCCCTCGATCTGCTCGGGCGCCGCGTAGTGGAGCGAGCCCACCATGTGTCCGGTAGATGTCAGCGTGCCGGCCGATGAGGTGGCCCAGGTGCTCACGCCGAAGTCGGCGAGGTAGCAGAAGTCCTCGTCATCGTCCTCGGATCGGGGGGCGACCAGGATGTTGCCGGGCTTCACGTCCCGGTGGATCAGGCCCCGAGCGTGCGCAGCGTCCAGCGCGGAGCCGATCTGCCAGACGATCGATAGCGCGCGCTCCGGCTCCAGCGGTCCACCGGCGTGGAGGATCGTACGCAGGTCCTCGCCCTCCACCAGGCGCATCGCGATGAACAGCACGCCGTCGGTCTCGCCCGCCGCGTACACGGGGAGGATGTGGGGGTGGTCGATGGCCGCGGCCGCCCGGGCCTCGCGCAGGAACCGGTCACGGAAGCTCCGGTCGTCCGCCATGGCCGGGGTGATGAGCTTGAGGGCTACCCGGCGCTCCGGCGAGGCCTGGCGGGCCACGTACACCACGCCCATCGCCCCGCGGCCCAGGACCGACTCGATCGCGTACCCGGCGACCTCCGTCCCCATCGCTCGGTCTACGTCCATGTCCTCGTCCTCGCCGGCGGCTCGGTCGGGACCCGCGTCAGTCCTCGCGGGTCTCGGCCCGCAGGATCTCCGCGGTGCTCACGGCGCCGCGGCGGATCGCCTCGTTGGCGAGCTGGGCGCGGCGCCCCTCACGTTGGGTGATCTCGAACTTGTCGTACAAGCGCACCAGGTGCTGCTTGATCGCGGCCTCCGTGACGACCAGCTCGGCCGCCATCTGCCGGATGGAGGCGGGCTGGCGGAAGACCTCGCCCGAGACCATAGGGCGGCACAGCGCCAGGAGCACCTCACGCTCTCGCCGGGTGAGGTACGGGCCCGTGTCGGCGGCGATCGTGGCGTCCTCCTCCGGGTCTGCCGGGTCAAGCTGCGCCATCAGCCGGACCGTGCCCACCCGGATCTCGTCGCCGCGGTGGAGGGGGCGCTCACCCCAGATCCGGTCCCCGTTCAGGTACGTGCCGTTGCGCGATCCGAGGTCGCGGACGCACCACCGTCCGCCCACCCGCTCCAGCACGGCGTGGACGCGCGAGACCGTCCGGTCGAACGGCAGGGGGACGTCGTTCGAGGCCGTCTGTCCGATCGTGATCCGTTCTCCCTGGAGCGGGATCCGCTCCCGGGCGCCCTCCACCCACATCTCTAGGTGCTCGCCCATGGCCCCCTGCCACGGGCCGGTCAGCGGCCCTGCCCTCATGGTGACATATCCCTCCCCATCGACAACAGAAGCATGCGTGCATAGGGGATCGTCTGGACCGCGCTGCCGAGCGACGCTCTCCTCGTCGGATCGATGACGAGGAGGAGAGCCATGCAGGCCACGCCGCACGTTCTGACGACCGGTCGCGAACCACGAGGACGACGGTGGACCCGAGGGATCGCCATGGTCCTGGTGATGATCCTCGCGCTGGGCGCGACCTACCTCTGGCAGCGCGCCGAGGTGCACGATCGACAGGTCGCCCTGGACCGGGCGGCGGCCACGGCGGACGCGGTCAGCGTCCGCGCCTCTGGGTTGGAGGCCACGACCGAGCAGCTGCGGGGGGCCGTGGAGCGGCTGCAGGGAAGGGTCCAGAGCCTCACCGGCCGGCTGCAGGACGTCGGGGCCAGCAAGCAGCACCTCGCCGCTCAGCTCGATGCGCTCCGAGCGGAGACCACCGCGCTCTTGGGCACCCCGCTGGCGGACGGCCGCTACTTCGGCTCCCTGATCGCCGTGGGGGCCACCCAGGATCCACCCCGGCTGGTGATCGACCTGGAGCAGTTCTTCAGCGGGGATGCGGCCGACCAGGCGGCTCGCGAGGACGGCGTCCTGCCGCCCGGCCAGGAGCACGTCGACAACGACGTCTACATCCGCAACGAGAGCCCCCAGTGGCGCACGCTGGCGGTCGATCCCTCGGCCACCGTGGCGCTCACGTCCTACCCCTTCGGGCAGGTCGACGGGCCGCTGATGGTGTCGATCGAGCGTTTCGGCCATCTGCTGCAGACGGGCCGCGGCTCGCTGATCTGGTTCCCGTACTGGATCACGGTCCGGGGGGCCGAGGTCGTCGCGATCGAGCAGCAGTTCATCCCGTGAGTCGACGCTGCCCGGCGCTCCCCGCGATGTGTGGGGGCCATCCGGGGAGGGGACCATCCGAAGCAGGGGATTGGCTCGGATGGAGGAGGTCGGACATGGGACACCTAATGACGCCGTTCGGTGCCGTGCTCAGGGGCATGGTGGCGGGAGCGGTCGGCACGGTCGCGATGGACGGCGTGCGGTACGCTCGGCAACCGCAGCCGGAGCAGGCACCCGGGTTCGTGGCCTGGGAGAAGGGTGAGCAGGTGAGCGGATGGGAGGATGCGCCGGCGTTCGCGCAGGTGGGCAAGCGCACGGCCGAGGGGCTGCTCCAGCGCGAGCTGCCCGACAGCGACGCCCGCCTGATGCGGAACGCCGTGCACTGGGGGACCGGCGTCCCGTACGGCGCCGCGTACGGCATCCTGGCCGGGTCGCTCCGCAAGCCCCGTCCGATCTACGGTGTGCTACTGGGCCTCGCCGTGTGGGCCCTGCCGCACGTGGCGCTGGCGCCGACGGGGCTCTACGAGCCCATCTCGGATCTGGATCGGCAGGAGCTGCAGACGGACCTGGGAGCACACCTCGCGTACGGGCTCGCCACCGCGTTGGTGTTCCGACTCTTGGCCGGGGGCCGCTGAGGCTCACCCGTCGGGCTCGGGCCGAGCCAGGGGCGCGAGCCTGGCGAGCCAGGCGTGCACCCGACCCTTTTCGAGCTTGGTGTCCAGCATCTCGGGCTCGAGGGCCTCGACCCGCCAGCCGCCGGTGAAGGTCTCCCGGATCTCTCGGCGCGTGACCCGGCGCGGGCCGAACCCCCACGGGTTTCGCTCGCTCCAGCAGAGCAGGTACGCCCGTCCGTCCGGCGCGCAGACCTCTCGGAGCGCGGCGGCGTACACGGGGCGCTCGCCGTCCTCCAGCGTGTGGAACAGGCCCACGTCGATCGCCGCGTCGAAGGTCCGTCCGATCCGGTCCAACCGGAGCGCATCCTGGCGGAGGAACCGCACCGCCAGTCCTCGGCGCCGAGCCTTGTGACGAGCTCGGACCAGCGCGCGCTCCACCCGGTCGATCCCCACGACCGTATGTCCACGAGAGGCGAGGTACAGGGCGTTCTCGCCCGTCCCGCAGCCCACGTCGAGGACCGAGCCGCCGATCCTGCCCGCCTGCTCCAGGCGCACCACCGCGGGCTGCGGTCGACCGATGTCCCAGGTCGGGCTCCCCTGGTAGGCCGTCTCGAAGAAGTCGGGGCCGCCCCCCGCGTCCGGGAGCAGCGGTTCCCGCCGGCTCATGGGCCTTACCAGGTGATGGGCGGGACGCCCGGGTCCGCCAGGTGCGAGGAGAAGATGCCCTCGCCGTACCGGGACAGGTCGGCATCGGCCAGCGTGGCGATGAAGTCGGTGGACAGGACGGCGGCGAAAGGCCGCTCGTCGAGGTTCCCCCAGTCGACGGCGTCGTGCTTGATGTAGGGTCCGATGTTGTCCCGGTAGCGGTACTCGTGCAGGAACGCGGCCAGGTCGCTCCGGCTCACGCCGCCGTCCCACAGCGCCTTGTGGTTCAGGTAGATCTCCGAGGGCACCACGCTGGTGACCGCGTGGAACACGGAGCCGCCGAACTCGCGATCCAGGTCCTCCTGCAGCTGGATCGGGTCCACCCGGACCCCGCCGAGGGTCTCCACCGTGGGGCACTGCCCGTGGTCGGCGGTGACGATCAGCGCGAACTCGCCGGGGGCGAAGTGCGACTCGAGGTAGTGGGCCAGCCGCCCCAGCTGCTGGTCGGTGGCCTGCAGCGCGAACTTCTCCCGCAGGGAGAGCATGTTGTACACGTGCCCGGTGTAGTCGGGGGCCTTGTAGTTGGTGAACAGCAGGTCCGTCGCATCGTGGTGCCCGACCCCTTCCGACTCCAGCGTGGCCTCGATCAGATCGCCCTGGTACTGGATGATCGGCGGTGAGCAGCACACCGACCGCAACCCCCGGGCGAACGACTCGTACTGGTCGTCGACGTGCGGATCCGCGTAGTCGCGCTGGTGCCGCTCGAGCACGGAGACCGGGGGGACCTGCCTCGGCATCCGGTACAGATCCGGGTTCTGGGGCTGCCAGCTTCCCGTCTTGCGCTCGTCGTAGTAGACGGCCACCGGCTCGTGGCCTAACGGCCGGCCTCCCGCCCCGAGCATCCCGAGGTGCCAGATCTGATAGCCGATCTCGCCCTGCCAGGCCGCGTTGTCCGTGTGCTCGGCCCACCGGTCGGCCAGGGTGGGGACCAGGATGAAGGAGGGATCCGCCTTCCCCGGCTCGCCGTAGGCCTTCACCGGACGGGGTCCCTTGCGCACGTTGTGGCCGGTGATCCCGTGGGTCCGGGGGAACGCGCCGGTGCCGATCGTGGCGTGGGCGCAGGCGGTCACGGCCGGGAACGAGCCCATGATCGCGTTCCGGTAGTTGGCGCCGCCCCGCATCAACCGCTTCAGGTTCGGCCAGGCGTTGGGCCAGTGGTGGAGCACGTTCCAGCCGCCGCCGTCGATCACGAAGGTCACGATGACCTTCGGGGGCGTGGCAGGGCGCTGGATGCCGGGGAGCGGGACGCCGTCGGCGGGGTGGAGACCGTCGAAGGACATCAGGTGAGCGATGGTCGGTGCGAGGTCGGCCAGGGACACGCGCTCTACGTGGTCCGAAGGCCGGACGATCCCGGGTGCGTACACCGCAATCGGGACCCGCTCCAGGTAGTTCCAGACGAGCGCGTGGCTCGAGCGTGGATCGCGCGGGAGCAGGGCACGAGACTCCTGGGCGTAGTTGGCGGTGGACCCCGGCGCCATCACCAGCTGGAGGTCGCCGGAGCGGCCGGGATGGTAGGCGCGACGGATCAGCTCCAGGGCCTCGGCCCCCAGGTCGCGGGCCATGGCCTCGAGGACCGGAGCGGGATCGGGTCGGGTGATCCGCCGCAGCTCACGCCCGGCCCCCGCCCCACCGACCACCAGGCCGGCCACGCCGGCCGCCACCAGCCCGCTCCGGAAGGCCACGGCCAGCGCGGCCAGGCCGCAGGCGAGCGTCAGGAGGATCAGGACGCGGGCTGAACGAAGGCGCACGGGACCCCATC
>DASQQQ010000313.1:0-12692 GCA_035643355.1 Actinomycetota bacterium
CCGGTGGGGAGGGATCCTCGAGCCCGGCCAGTTCCAGGGTGGAGGCCCGGACGGAGGCGTACAGGGCCGTCTCGTCCAGCGCCCAGTCCGCCGGCAGCACCAGCGAGCCACCGTCGGCGCCGAAGGCCATCGCCCCCCTCCCGGCCTGCCCGAGCGCCTCCCGCACCGGCTCGGGGAGCGCCTCGATCGGGCTCGTGCCTCGCCGATCGGCCCGGAAGGAGGGCCTCGAGACCGATGAGCGCCTCCAGCGTCCCCAGCGGTCCTCCGCCCCGTCCTCGGCGAGCAGGATCCCTCTTCGCAGCTCGATCTCCACGAACACCCGGCCCGGTGGGGTCCACGACATCGGCACGCGGTGGGCGTCCACGGCGTAGCCCGCGAAGAAGCGCGCGTTCTTGCGGGAGAACCGCACGGCGGCCCGCGCCAGCGCGGGCGATCGCAGGACGCTGCGCTCCCAGGTACCGACGTCGAGCGCGTCGTAGGTCGTGGCCACGCCGCCGAAGGAGACGGCGGTTCGACCGGCCTGGACCAACCCCGCCACCGAACGCTCGCGCCGCCAGACCGCGGCCTTGACCGACCGTCGCGAGGTGGTCACCCAGAGCCGGTGCCCCGACCACGCGAAGACCATCGGCGTCAGGTGCGGACCGGAGGCGGTGACCGCGGCCAGGTGACAGAACGAGCCCCGCTCCAGTACGGCCACCGCCCCTGGAGGGATCGGACCGGTCATGCCCCCTCCTGCGCCGCCAGCACGGGCGCCGACAGCATCAGCCCGGTCCACATCACGTGGGAGGTCATACTGGCCAGGAACCCGTGGCTCCACCAGGCCAGGCCGGTCCACACGGCCCCACCCACCACGGCACCGGCGACGATGGCCAGGTTGGCCGAGGGTAGGTTGGCGGCGACGAACGCCAACCAGGACAGCACGGCTCCCGCGAGGTGAGAATCCAGCCCTCGGCCCAGGCGGAGTTGGAACAGCCCCCGCCAGAACAGCTCCTCCCCCACCACCATCACCGCCAGGGAGAGGACCAGGGCGGCCCACAGGGGCAGTCCGGCCTGGCGCGCGTACATCCGGGATCCATGGCGCTGAAACCGCCGCCAGCCGTGCACGACCATCACGAAGACTCGTGTAGCGAGGTACAGGACCACGCCGGACCCGGCGCCCACGGCCACCGCCCGAGCCGCCGGGACGCTCGTCGAGAGGGGCGGTGACCCCACGAGCGCAGCGGCCACCCCCATCGCGGCCAGGGTGGCGGCCATCACCGGCCACACCGACCGGCGCCTCCTCGCCACCGTCCCCCATGCCACCATCTCCGCCAGCAGTCCGACGACCATGACGGCGGGGACCATGGATCAGGGCAGGAAGCGGACCTTGGCGGCGAGCTCGGCGGTGAGGGCCGTGATCACGGCCAGGTAGAAGAACCCGGTGGCCGCCTGCACTGCCGAGGAGCGCGCCCCCCGCAGGGCCGCCCGGATCAGGACCGCGATGAGGGCGGTGGTCCCCACCATGCCCAGGGCGATCCAGGGGGCCAGGCCGACCGAGGTGAGGAGCGGATTGAAGCGCGCGGACGCCTCGCTGGGTCCGAAGCCCCCGGCGATCACCGCGGCGGCCTCCAGGACCACGGCCACGATGAGGAAGGTGGTGTATCGGTTGATGGGCCGTCGGGAGAGCCCTCGATCGGTCAGGTACCAATGGCCGAGCAGGAGCCCGTCCATCACGGCACCCAGGAAGGCCGCTCCGGCCAGGAGCTGCAGGAACCCCACCACCGGGGAGCCCTCGGCCGTACCGGCCATGGCGGCGAGCATGGCCACGGCCACGGGCCCCGAGACGATCCCGGTCGCTCGGGCCGCCCGATGCTGTCGCGCGAACAGCAGCACCACCCACAGCAGCGTCACCACGGCGAACGCCGCAGCCAGCCGCGCCGACCAGCGTCCCGCTTGGCTGCCGGGGACCCCTCCGGCCCGGGCCGACGCCCAGGCGGCGGCCGACAGCATGAAGAGGATCACCCCGGACACCTTGAAGAACCCTCGCTTCACCTCGCCCCAGAGCGGGCTGGCGAAGACCAGGATCGCTCCACCCGCCACCAGCTCGCCGAGCACGAGGGAGACCACACCGGCCGGGCCCTTCACGCGCCACCACCCATACCGGCCTAAGCCTACCGGGGCGGAACCGACATCAGCCGATAGGCTGGTCGTTCGTGGAGGACTGGAGGACGTACGACGGCGTCGCCGCCACCTACGAGCGGATCCACGCCCAACGGGTGATGGAACCGGCCCGCGACCTGGTCGCGTTGGCCGATCCACCGAACGGCGGAAGGGTGCTCGACGTGGGGACCGGCACCGGCGTGGCGGCCGAGGCCGCAAGGGAGCGGATCAATCCCGGAGGGCTCGTGGTGGGCGCCGACATCTCGCTGCCCATGCTGGAGCAGGGCCGCCGTGCCCGCCCCTCGGTGCGGTTGGTGGTGGCCGAGGTCATCGACCTGCCCTTCCCCGACGGGGCGTTCGATGCCGTCGTGGGCAACTTCGTCGTCACCCACTTCACGAAGTACGAAACGGCCCTGTTCGACATGATCCGCGTGCTCCGGCCGGGAGGCCGGCTGGCCCTGTCGGCCTGGGCCGACGGGGTGGACGACCTCACCAAGACCTGGCTCGAGATCGTGGAGAGCGTGGTGGGTCCCGGCATGCTGCAGGACGTGCGGAGCCAGGCCGCGCCCTGGGCGGAGCGGTTCCGCGACCGATCGTTCATCGAGGAGGTGCTGCTCGGGGCCGGGCTGAAGCACGTCCGCACCGAACAGCGCGAGTACCGGTTCCAGTACGCGCTGGACGAGTACGTGGAAGGGCTGCAGACCTGGACGAGCGGGCGGTTCGTCCGGTCGATGCTGGGTGAGGGGGGGTGGGAGCGTCTGCACGCCCAGGCGCGCGAGGTCTTCGCCGACCGCTTCTCCGATCCGGTGAACGACTTCCGCGACGTCTGGCTGGCGGTGGGCACGAAGACCTGAACCCATCTCACGACAGGTCGAGCACCCGGAAGGACTCGGCGTGCTCCACGCCGATCCTCGCGCCGGCCTCCTCCGCCTCCTTCGGGAGCCACTCCTCGAAGTACCCGAGCATGTCCCCCTCCACCTGGCTGCGATGCTCGGCCAGGGCGCGGAGCTTCGCGTCCATGAACCCGGTGACGTCTTCGTGGTGGTTCGGCTCCAGGGCCCACCCCAGCCAGACGTCGGTCACGTCGTGCGCGCTCAGCCCTTCCGCCAGGTGCTCGGCGAAGTAGTGCGGGTTCCCGGCCCCGGGGAACACCGCGTCCAGGGCGATGGAGCCGGCCGTGCGGTGGTCGGCATGGTTGTAGTAACGGTTGTCGAAGAACCAGGCGGTGGGGTCGCAGGAGAGCAGGGTGGTTGGGCGGATCGTGCGGATCGCACGCACCACCTCCTCGCGCACCTCGGGGGTGTTCTCCAACTCGCCGTCGGGCGTGGACAGGACCCGGGCATCGACCAGGCCCATCACCCGGGCCGCCGAGGCCGTCTCCCCGGCTCGGATCCGGGCGAGCTCGGCCCGGTCCAGAGCGGGGTCCTGGGATCCACGATCGCCGTTGGTGAGGACCAGCAGGTGCACCTCACGTCCCGAGGCGGCCCACTTCGCCATGGTGGCACCCGAGGAGATCTCGGCGTCGTCGGGGTGTGCGAAGAGGGCCAGCACCGCCCCATCAGAAGGAACCGCGTCCATCGCCCCCTACCGGCGGGAGGTCCCAGCGCCGGCCTGAGTCAGCACGTAGCCGACCAGCGTGCGGACCGGGACGCCGGTCCCCCCCTTGGGGCAGTAGTCCTGCGCCTTCTCCGCGAACGCCGGTCCGGCGATGTCCAGGTGGACCCACGGGGTATCACCCACGAACTGGGAGAGGAACAGGCCTGCCGTGATGGCTCCGCCGTACCGCTTGCCCACGTTCTTGAAGTCGGCGACCTCCGAATCGAGCATCCGACGGTAGGTCGGCCAGAGCGGCAGCTCCCAGGCCGGCTCGCCGGCCGCCTCGCTCGCCGCGAGCAGGTCTCGGATCAGCGACCGGTCGTTGCCCATCACGCCGAAGAGCTCGTCCCCCAGCGCCACCATGCACGCCCCGGTGAGCGTGGCGGTGTCGATGATCACTCGGGGCTGCTGTTCCGTCAGGTAGGCGAGGGAATCGGCCAGGACCAGCCGCCCTTCCGCGTCGGTGTTCATGACCTCGGAGGTCTTCCCGCCGCGGTGATGGAGGACGTCGCCCGGACGGATGGCCGAGCCGCTCGGCATGTTCTCGGCCGAAGGGATCGCAGCCACCACGTTCACCTTCGGCTTGAGCCGGGCGATCGCCTTCATCGCCCCCAGGATCGACGCCGCGCCGCCCATATCGCCCTTCATCCACTCCATGCCCTCGGTCGTCTTGATCGACAGACCGCCCGAGTCGAACGAGATGCCCTTGCCGGTGAGCGCGATCGGCGCCTGGGTCTTGCCGCCGCCGCGGTACACGAGTTCGATCATCCTCGGTGGGTTCACGCTGCCGGCACCCACGCCGAGGATGCCGCCGAACCCCCCCTCCTTGAGCTCGGCCTCGCCCCAGACCGTACACTCGAGGCCCGTCTCCTCCGCCATCGCCTGCGCCTCGCGGGCCAAGCGGTCCGGGGTGCAATCGATGGCCGGGGTGTTCACGAGGTCCCGGGCCCAGGCCACCGCATCGCTCACCACCTCGGCCCGCCGGACGGCGGCCTTCATGGCCCGGCTGTCCCAGCGGCTCGGGCCCAGCAGCGTCACGGAGGCCAACGCGTCGGTCTCCACGGGTCCGTCCAGGCCGGACTTGTAGCGGCTGAACCGGTACGAGCCGAGCAGGATGCCCTCCACGGTGGCCTGGACGGCCTCCCCGTGGGATCGTCGCGCCGCCTGTGGGAACGTGGTGACCACGGACCCGCGCTTGGCGAGCTGCGGAGCCACCTTCCCGATCGCCCGGCGGAGCGCATCGGCGTCGATCGACGACCTCGGGCCCACCCCCACCAGGAGGACCGCGCCGGCCCGGACCCCGAGGGCGCCGGTGTCGGGGATCAGCAGATGCTCACCCCGCTTCCCACGGAGCTTGGCGTCCGTGTACAGGCTCAGGAGGTCGGCTCCCTTCACCTCCCGGATCCCGGGACCGGCCTCGGGCCCTTCCAACACGGGCAGGACCAGCAGATCGGCGCGGGCGTCGGCGGGCGGGTCGGTCGAGTAGGAGAACATGACCACGGTCGGACTCCTTGGGGCGCTTGACCGAGGACCAGTCTATCCGCGCGCGAGCGGACACCGAGGGCCCACGTCGCTAGCCTGAGATCGGTCGTGGACGAGCGGGACCTGCGCGAGCTGGTGCACTTCTCCGAGGATGAGCCGGAGCGGTCGACCTTGTTCGAGTCCGATCACCTGTGGTCGGAGGTGATCTGCCTCCAGGGCGCCCAGGGTGTGGGCCCCATCGAGGACCCGGACTCGGACGCGATCTGCACCATCGTGGCCGGCACGGTCGCGGTCCAGGTGGACCGGACCCGGACGAGGATCCCCCAGTGGGGGACGGTCCTGGTGCCGGCGGGCGCCTCACTCACCCTGCGCAACGCCTCGGAAGACCCGTCCGTCATCTTGCTGGTGGCGGCCCCACCCCCGACGTCGAGAGCCGTGACCGAGTAGCCGGACCCAGGACCGCCAACGAGAGCAGGAAGGCCACCGCGAAGCTCGGGACGCTGGCCCCGATCCTCGACCCGAGGAGCGGGAAGGGCAGGTGGAGCCAGGTCGCGAAGATCGTATGCATCGCATCCACCCACCCCCCGGGACCGGTGGGCACGCTCCAGTGGTACAGGACAAACCCGACCGCCCAAGGGACGATGGCCCACCACCGGGTCCCGGAGGGCTCGAAGAGCCGTTCCCGTCCGTAGCGGCCCCGGCGCAGGACGAAGTAGTCGGCCAGGAACACCCCCGCCAGCGGGACGAAGACCGAGCCGATCAGCAGCAGGAACACCTGGTACCGGTCCACCGAGAGCACCAGGGCCAGCAGGAGCCCCACCGCGCCCACCGCCGTGACCAGGGCCCGCTGCGGCACCCGCTGCGCCACGTTCTGCACCGACAAGGCGGAGGAGTAGATGTCGGCGAACGCGTTGTCGCTCTCCCCCACCAACAGGGCGATCAGCAGGAAGCCACCCCCGGCCACCGCCCCGATGGCCGAGCCGATGCCGAACACGTCGGCCGTGGCCCCGGTCGCCAGGACCAGGAGCACGCCGAGCGCGTAGAACCACACGTTGCCCACGAGGTAGCCCCAGTACGTGCCCGCCAAGCCTCCGGCTCGGCTCCGCGCGAAGCGGTTGTAGTCGGCGGCCAGCGGGAGCCACGAGACCGGCATCACGATCACGAGGTCCACGCCCAGCCAGAAGGGCAGCCCTCCCTGGCCCGGAGCTCGCCACAGGGCGGCCATATCGGCGGAGGACAGCACCCTGGCCGTGATCCACACCGCCGTGCCCACCAGGACGTAGATGCCGAACCGCTCCAGCCAGCGCCGAACCACCAGGATGGGACCACCCGCAGCCAGGGCCGTCGCCACCAGGGCGACCACCACCAGCCAGCCGTGATAGGCGTCGAACCCGAACAGGTCGATGGACGCCACGTTGGCGACCTTGGCCATGGCCCAGAACTCGACGGCCGTCCATCCCACCAGCTGCAGCAGGTTCAGGGCCGAGGGCAGGAAGGAGCCCCGCAGCCCCAGGACCGGACGGAACAGCACCATGGTCGGGACGCCCTCGCGCTCTCCGGCCAGCGCGACCAGCGCCAGCGGGAGGCACCCCACCGCGCTCCCGATCGTGATGGCGAGCAGCGCCCGCGGCAGCCCCAGCGCGGGGACGAGCAGGGCTCCGGTGACCATCACCAGCAGCCCAACGGACAGATCGCCCCACAGCACCGCCAGGTCGAGCCCGGAGAGCGTCCGCCGATCCGACGGGACCGGGTGGATGCCCCAGGACGGGGCCTCGCGGGCCGCCACCCGCTCCAAGCGCTCGGTGAGGCTCGCCATCTCTCGCTCCCTCCGCCGGTACGAACCGGATCAGGTTCCAAGGGTCGCCGGCTTCGAGTCGGCCTCTCAGCCCGGTGCCACCGGGCTCCCCTGCTCGAGCCAGTCTACGCTGGCCGGCGCGCTATCCGGTCCGGCGCAGGAACTCGGCCCGCAGGTTGCGCACGCTGCTCCGCATCAGCCGGCGCATGAAGGGGCGGTACGCGAGGAGGGCGATCTCGCCCAGCACCGGCGGCGGCAACCGCAGGACCTCGGTCCAGGTGAACGCGGTGCCTCCGGCGGAGGGCTCCAGCCGCCAGTGGCCCACGCCGTGGACGAGACCGCGGTGGGCCATCACCAGACGCCGGGGTGGGTCCCAGACCGTCACCTCCAGCTCCTCGGTGAACAGCGGGACGCTCAGCACCCGGGTCCGGACCGCGACGAAGACGCCCACCCCTTCCCGGGCCGAGGTCAGGACCCGGACCCGGTCCGCATCCTGCATCCATCCGGCCTGCTCCTCCCATGCCAGCAGCCGTCGCCAGGCGACGGGCATCGGTACCGGCAGCTCGGCCTGCGCCGCAACCCTCATCGGGATCCTCCTTGACGCTACGCCCCTCGCCCGGGAGACTCGGGCCACCCCTCGACAGGGGGAGCGTCCGTGTCCTGGTTCACGTTCTGGTTGATCCTGCACATCCTGGCAGCGGTGGTCGCCTTCGGGCCCACCTTCGCCTTCCCGATCATCGGCGTGATGGCCCGGCGCCAGCCGATGCACGCGGCGTTCGCGACCGAGGTGACCGTCACGGTCTCCGAGCGCTTCACGATCCCGTTCGCGCTCAGCATGCCGATCACCGGCACGGCCCTGATCGTCGCCGGCCATATCCCCTTCTGGTCCTCCGATTGGCTGGTGGGGTCGATCGGCCTGTACGTCGTGGCCATCCTGTACTCCATCGGGGTCCAGCGTCCGGCAGGACTGCGGATGATCCGCCTCCTGGAGCGTGTGCCGACCGGCGATCCCGGGGTGGGGGCAACCGCGCCGGCCGGATCCCCTCCCGACGTCGCGGTCCTGGGGAAGAAGCTCGCCACGGGGGGGCAGGTCCTCGGCCCGTTGACGCTCGGGATCTTCGTGCTGATGATCTGGCGGCCGGGCGCCGGCTGAGCGGGGCGCCGCCGAACCGCCCCCCAGGGTCGCAGAGCTTCCGGGGCTTCATCGGGTGGTCGACCCAGCCCCTCATCGGCCCACCACTTGCGCTGCTGCCCACGCTCGGATTCCATTACGGGGCATGCCCGAGCAGCCCGAGACGCCCAGCCGCGGCGCGCTGATCGCGACCACGGTCGTCACGCCGATCGGCCCCGCCCCCGTCCGAGGCGCCCGACTCGACGAGGTTCGGGTCCTGCACGGGGGGTCGCTGGCGTGGGAGGACGGAACGCTCGTCTTCGTGGGTCCCGCCTCGGAGCTGCCGGCGGGCTTCGAAGCGGTCGACCACCAGGGATGCACCGTGGTGCCTGGGTTCGTGGATTGCCACACCCATCTGCCGTTCGTGGGCTGGAGGGCCGACGAGTTCGAGACCCGGTTGGCGGGGCGCTCCTACCGCGAACTGCACGGTGAGGGCGGCATCTACCGGAGCGCCCGCCTGCTGGCCGAGGCCTCCGACGAGCAGGTCCTGAACTTCTGCGGACCCCTGGTCCGCGAGATGGCCGACCACGGGACCACGACCCTCGAGCTCAAGACCGGCTACGGCCTGTCCGTGGAGGGGGAGCTGCGTCAGGCGAGGTTGGCGCACCGACTGGCCGAGATCGCCCCACAGCGGTGCCTCGTCACCCTCCTGGCCTGCCATGCCGTGCCCCAGGGACGAGACCGGGCCTCCTGGGTCCGCGCCGTGTGCGAGGAACTGATCCCGGAGGTGGCCGAGGCATCGCTCGCCGATGCCGTGGATGTCTACGTGGAGGACATCGCCTTCTCGACCGGGGATCTCCAGGCGGTGGCGGAGGCCGCGACGCTGGCCGGGATGGGACTGCGGTGTCACGCCGATCAGCTCGGGGACTCCGGGGCCGCAGCGGCGGCCGTGGCCCTCGGCTCCCGCAGCGCCGACCACCTGAACCACCTCAACGGGCAGGGGATCGAGGCCCTCGGGGCCGGCACCACCGTGGCGACGGTCCTGCCCGCGTCCACCTTCGTCCTTCGCGAAACGTCGCCGCCGGTCCGCCGTCTGCTCGAGGCGCAGGCGGCCCTCGCCCTGGCCACCGACTTCAACCCGGGGACCTCGCCCGTCCTGTCGATGCCCGAGGCGATCGCGATGGGGTGCACGCTGTACGGGCTGACCCCGCACCAGGCGCTGACTGCCGCGACGGCCAACCCAGCATGGGTGCTCGGGGTGGCGGATCGGACGGGTACCCTTGAGCCCGGCAAGCGGGCCGACTTCCTGGTGCTCGAGGGCGACGCCTTCGCCCAGGTGCCCTACCGGCCAGGTCACGATCCGGTGCTGCACACGTTCGTTGGAGGACGGCGGGTGGCGGGACGATGAGATCCAGGCAGGGAACCCTCGTCGGGATCTGCGTCGCTCTCGCGGTCGGTCCGCTGCTGGTGCTGGTTCCGCCCGCCCAGGCCCAGGCCACGGACGCGGTGACCCTCCAGGCCGACCGTGCCCTGATCCCCTACGGCTCCTCCGTCCAGGTCACCGGAACGGTGAGCCCACCGAGCGGCGGAGAGTCGGTCCAGATCCAGGACCAGACACCTGCGGTGCTGACCACCGCCACCACCGCTCCGGATGGCTCGTTCTCGGCCACGCTCCAGCTGCAGGCCTCCTCGACCCTGCAGGCCTCCTGGAACGGCGTGGTCAGCGACCCGGTGTCGGTGCGGGTCCGAGCCAAGGTCTCGGTGCGGCTCCGCAACGTCCGTCTCTTCGACCGGGCGGTGGCCCGGGGGAGCGTCGATCCGGCGCCGTCGGGAACCACGGTGCACCTGACGCTCCTGCTCTGGGGGCGGATCGTCGCCCGTCGGGAGGTCACCGTGTCGTCGTCGGGCGCCTACCGGGCCCGGTTCCCGATCTCGGATCCCGGGACCTACCGGGTGCGAGCGGCCTCCAGGCCCTCCGGCCTGGCGAGGGGCACGGGGACCGCCGGGCCGGTTTCCACCCCGCTGCCCTCGCTGAAGGTCGGCTCGAGGGGATCGTTCGTGCGAGCCCTGGAGAGACGGCTGGTGGCTTTGCACTACCACCTGATCGGCGTGGACACCACGTACGATGCTCGGACGGCCGACGCCGTGATGGCCTTCCGGAAGGTCCAGGGGATGCCCCGCACGGGGACCGTGGACGCCGCCGTGTGGCGGCGCCTCGCGGATCCGCGGATCCCGAAGCCGAGGTTCACCGCCAAGGCCTTCCATATCGAGGTCGACCAGACCCGCCAGGTCCTCTACACGGTCCGAGGGGGCGAGGTCACGAACGTCATCCACGTCTCCACGGGCGCGAACGGCGCGACCCACGACGGGTCCTTCCGCGTCCACCGCAAGCTGGCCGGCTTCAGCCCGAACGGCCTGTACTACCCCAGCTACTTCGACGGCCTCCGGGCGATCCACGGATGGACCGAGGTGCCCTCTTACCCGGCCAGCCATGGCTGCGTCCGGGTCCCCTATTGGGACGCCAGGTGGATCTTCCGCCTGGCCGTGCTCGGGACCCGCGTGTTCGTGTACCACTGAGTCCCGCGCGGGCCGCGCGGACCGGCGTCAGTCGAGCGGGCCGATCGCTCCTTCCACGGCCGCCAGCACCGATCCGCTCCGGACGGCTTCGGTGACGGCGCGGATGTCCGGCCCCAGGTCCCGGTCCTCCTCCAGGAACGGCACCCGCCGGCGGATCTCATCCCGGGCCGACGCCGTGCCCTCGGCCGGGGCCAGCGGGCGCCGAAGGTCCAGTCCCTGGGCCGCAGCGAGCAGCTCGATGGCCAGCACGACCTCGGCGTTGCCGACGATCTCACGGGCATGCCGGGCGGAGGTCATGCCCATGCTGACGTGGTCCTCCTGCCCCGCCGAGGAAGGGATCGAGTCCACCGAGGCCGGGTGGGCCAGGGACTTGCACTCGGAGACCAGCGAGGCCGCCGTGTACTGGACCAGCATGAAGCCGGAGTTCAGGCCGCTCTCGGACACCAGGAAGGCGGGGAGCCCGTTGCTCCGGTCCTCCGACAGGAGCCGGAACAGCCGACGCTCGGAGATCCCGGCCAGCGACACGGTGGCGGCGGCCAGGGCGTCGAGCGCCACAGCCACGGGCTGCCCGTGGAAGTTGCCCCCGGAGAGGATGCCTCCCGACGAGGGCAGCACGATCGGGTTGTCGGAGACCGACCCGGCCTCCGTCTCCAGGATGCCCTCGGCGAAGCCCAGGACCTCCCGCGTGGCGCCGTGCACCTGCGGGGCGCAGCGGAAGGAGTACGCGTCCTGGACCAGGTGCTCGCTGTCCCGGTGGGAGGCCGTGATGGCGCTGCGGGCCAGCAGTCGGCGCAGGTTCGAGGCCGACCGCGCCTGGCCCGGATGCGGTCGGAGTGCCTGGAGCCGTTCGTCGAAGGGGCGGTCGGTCCCCAGGGCGGCCTCGATCGTCATCGCCGCGGCCACGTCCGCCGTCCGGACCAGCCTGGCCACCCGATCGGAGGCCAGGATCCCGATCGCCAGCATGCCCTGGGTCCCGTTCACGAGCGCCAGGCCCTCCTTGGCGCCGAGCGACAGGGGCTGGAGGCCGGCCTCCTCCAGGGCGTCGCCGGCCGCCATCCGCTGCCCGTGGGCCATCGCTTCGCCCTCGCCGATCAGCGGCAGGGCCAGGCTGGCCAGCGGGGCGAGATCGCCGGAGGCCCCCAGCGACCCCTGCTCGGGCACCAACGGGAGCAGATCGGCGTTCAGCATGTCGATCATCCGTTGGACGATCGCCGCCCGAACCCCCGAGTGCCCCAGGGCCAGGACGTGGGCCCGGAGCAGCAGCATCGCCCGGGTCTCCTCCCTCGACAAGGGTGGTCCCACCGCGGTGGCGTGGGAGCGGACGATGCGGCGCTGGAGCGCATCGGCCTGCTCCGGTGCGATCCGGACGTTGGCTAGGCTGCCGAAGCCGGTGGTCACCCCGTAGACCGTGTGTCCGGCGGCCACCTCCGCCTCCACCACTTCCCTGGCCGCCCGGATCCGTGCCACGGCGCTCCGCGGTAGGGATACCGACTCGCCGCGGGCCACCGCCACCACGTCCTCCAGCGTGAGACGTTCACCCACCTGCACCGGCACGGCGGGAAGGCTACGTGCCCCGGTGGGTGGGGGCAACCCGGGGTACCCTTGGTGACCACGTCCCGAGGAGACCGAGGCTGTCCGAACCGAGGGGACCCTACGACATGCTCGAGCCCGACGACGGGAGCGGGGCCGAACCCCGGCGCGAGGGAAAGCGCCCCGGACCCACCGAACCGGGACCCCTCCGGGTCCTGGCTCGGGGCGCCCGGGCGCGCTGTCCGCGCTGCGCCGCCGGAGCGCTGTTCGACGGGTGGTTCCACATCCGCGAGCGGTGCCCCCGCTGCCGCCTGAGGCTGGAGCGAGAGGAGGGGGGGTTCCTCGGCGCGATGACCGTGAACTACTCGGTCACCACCCTCTCGTGGCTGATCCTGCTGGGCGTGTGGCTGGCCGTGGACCTTCCCGACGTGCACGTCTTGGCCCTCACGGTGACCTCGCTGC
>DASQQQ010000314.1:0-3323 GCA_035643355.1 Actinomycetota bacterium
CGGGTGAGTATGATCGGCGCGTCGACCACCGTCTCGAAGGCCTTGCGTAGCTCTGAGACGTAGATCTGCACCGAGTGCGCGGCGGTTCTCGGAGGGTGCTCCCCCCAGACCAGCTCGATCAGCCGGTCGGTGGGGACCGTCTCGCCGGCGTGCAGGAGCAGCACAGCCAACACCGCGCGCTGCTTCGGCGGTCCCAGATCGGTCGTCGTCCCGTCGGAGCCGGCCTCCAGCGATCCGAGGATCCGGATGTCCACGATCGCGCCTCGGACCCCCCCCTCTTGCGTCTCAGCCTCAGACCTTGGGGCGAAGGGGACATGGGGCGAACGACCCCGCTCGCGAGGGACCGGTCTCGGCTCCCCTGCTCAGGGCGTTGCCACGGCCTCGGGGCTTAGCGGCGGACGTCCGGTGAGGGATCGGAAGGCGACCGTGAGCGCTCCCGGGTCATCGTCGTGTGCCAGGGTCCGGAGGGATCCATCCCCGAGGCCCCAGGCCAGGATGGCCGCGGCCTGCTCGACGCCTCGCCGGTACCAGGGGACGTCACGAGAGCTCCAGGTGGAAAGACCCAGGAGCGGTAGGAACCTGGCCCTCAACTCCGGGGTGGCGTGCTGCTCCAGCCATGCATGAGCCATCTCGTGCAAGAGCGTGGCGCGAGCGTACGCGATCGTCGTCGTTCCGGTGCACAGATCGATCCGAGCGTCCAGGGACAGCCCGGAGTTGCCCGCGCACGCGCCGGGGCTCGGATGGAAGTGGACCTCGAGGGGGGGCAGCTCGAGTCCCACACGCCGATACCGGTCGACCGCCCAGGCGACGATCCGCTGCTGCGCCCGATCGACCTGGGAGACCACCACCGACGGCGGAGCCGCGTCGATCGCGGCCAGGGACCCGCTGAGCATCACGACGAAGGCCATCCGCTTGACGGGGGGCCCTCGGCGCCTCCGGCCACCGGTGCAGGTTCTTGCGCCCCGAACGGCCACGCCCGGCCTCCCCGCTCTTCGCCACCGGAGACGGGCACGCATCCGGCGGCTGTGAAGCGAGGGTGGCCGGGGCCGCTCGCCGCAGGGTCAAGCGTGGCTCTACGGCCGCTCTATACGAGTGGTGGATGGATGCGCGGCCCGCAGCGGGGACCGGGCGGGCGTCGATCACTGGCGTGATGGGCGGCTAGCGCGGAGCGCCGGCGAGGACCTGCTTCACGCGCTCCAGGGCCCAGTCCAGGTCCTGCTCGGAGATCACCAGCGGCGGGGCCAGGCGGATCGTGGCCTCGTGGGTGTCCTTGGCCAGGACCCCATGCTGCATCAGCTCCTCGCATCGGGTCCGGGCCGGCATGGCCCCGGGCGTGAGCTGGATCCCCGCCCACAGGCCGCGGCCCCGGGTCTCCCGCACGGCGGACAGGTCGGCCTCGCGGAGGGTTCGGAGCATGTGCTCCCCGAGCTTGGCCGAGCGCTCCTGCAGCTCCCCGGTCCGCAGGATCGCCAGGACCTCGAGCCCGATCGCGCACGCCAGCGGGTTCCCCCCGAAGGTGGACCCGTGCGTCCCCGGCGTGAACACGCCCAGGATCTCCCGGCTGGCGACGACGGCCGACAGGGGCATGATGCCGCCGCCGAGCGCCTTGCCCAGGACGTACATGTCGGGCACCACGCCCTCGTGCTCGCAGGCGAAGGTGGTGCCGGTCCGGCCAAGGCCGGACTGGATCTCGTCGGCGATCAGCAGGACGTTCCGTTCGGTGCAGAGCGCTCGGGCCCGGCGCAGGTACCCCTCGGGAGGGACGATGACCCCCGCCTCCCCTTGGATCGGCTCCACCAGGAAGCCGACGGTGTCCTCGTCTAGGGCGTCGGCCAGCGCGTCGGCGTCCCCATAGGGGACCACGACGAACCCGGGGGTGAAGGGGCCGAACCCCTCGCGCGACTCCTGGTCCGAGGAGAACCCAACGATCGTGGTGGTCCGCCCGTGGAAGTTGTGCTCGCAGACCACCACCTTCGCTCGACCCTCGGGCACGCCCTTGCGCTCGTAGCCCCACTTGCGGGCCGTCTTGATGGCCGTCTCGACGCCCTCGGCCCCGGTGTTCATCGGCAGGACCATCTCCATGCCGGCAAGCTCCGCGAGCTGGGCGGCCCACGGGCCGAACCGGTCGTTGTGGAAGGCCCGGCTGGTGAGGGTCAGGCGATCGAGCTGGCGTTTGGCCGCCTGGACCAGCGCCGGATGGCGATGACCGAAGTTCAGCGCCGAGTAGGCCGAGAGCATGTCCAGGTACCGCTTGCCCTCCACGTCGGTCACCCAGACGCCCTCGGCCTCGGCCACCACCACCGGGAGCGGGTGGTAGTTGTGCGCGCTGGAGCGCTCCACGAGGTCGATCTGCTCGGCGGTGCCGAGCGCGCTGCCTGGGTGCTCGGTGTGGGTGGACACGTGTGACCGCCTCCTCATGCCCTGGCACGGGCCGCGCCCGCGCGTGTGGCCATCATACGGTCGGCCCGGAGGTTCCCCGGGGCCGACCGATACCCCTCAGATCCGGTCGATGGCCCTGGGCTCGAACCTGGGCCCGAAGGCCGGGGCGCGCACGCCGGCCGCCTCCAGCAGGAGCTGGACCAGGCCCCGGTGCGGGCGGAACGGCTCGAGCAGCTCCAGCATGCGAGCGTCGGTCGCTCGAGGCTCGGCGGCCAGGGCCCAGGCCACCACGTGGGGCACGTGGAAGTCCCCGACCGAGACGGCGTCGGCGTCCCCGAGGGCGATCCGGGCGACCTCGGCCACGCTCCACGGTCCGATCCCGCGGACCGCACCGATCGAGGTCTTCGCCTCCTCCACCGGCAGCTCGGCCGCGGCGTCAAGGCGTGCGGCCCGGGCGCCGAGCGCTCGGAGCACCTCGGCGCGCTCACGCTCGATGCCGAAGGGGTGGAACGCGAAGTAGGGGAGGGTGGCGATCCGCTCGGGCTCCGGTGGAAGCACCAGTCCCAGCGGGCCGGGAGCGGGCTCCCCGAGGGTGCGCACCAGCCGGCCGTAGGCACGCCGGGCCTCCCGGCCGGTGACCTTCTGCTCCAGGACGATCGGCACCAGGGCCTCGAACGCCAGCCCGGTGCGGGGGATCCGGAGCCCACGATGCCGGCGCCAGGCCTCCCGGACGGGCCCCGGCGGGGGGTCGAAGCCATCGGCGGCGGAGGCCCCGCACCACCCGGGTGCGTGGTCGAGCATCCACTCCCGTCCCGGTCCCCAGGCCCCGACCTCCACCCGGCCACCCTGCTCCCGGAACCGCACGCTCACCGGCCCCTGTGGTGTCCGTGAAGCGCGGATGACCTCGCCCCCCGAGATCCGCATGGTCGGATCGCCGGGGCCCC
>DASQQQ010000315.1:0-10060 GCA_035643355.1 Actinomycetota bacterium
AGCAAGGGGGCCCGGGAGGACAGCGAGAGCAGAGCAGGTCCGGCCGGCAGGGCTCGGACCGCCCCGAACATCTCCACCGGGACCCCTCGGCCCGAGAGGTCCCGGTCCGCCACCAGACCCACCACCCAGTTGTCGGCGAGCAGGGCCGCCAGCCGTTGACCCGCCTGGCCCCCCTTGGTGAGCGGGACGATGCGGATCCCGAGGTCTTCCCGATGGCGCAGGAACAGCCGGGACAGGCGGGGGGGGCGGAGCTCCTCGGCCACCGCGGCCACCCGATAGCCGTGCATCGCGAGCCAGCGCCCCGCGGCGTCCCAGTTGCCCATGTGCGGGACCACCGCGATGCAGCCCCTGCCGGCGGCCAGCGCCCGGTCGATGTGCTCGATGCCCCGCAGCTCCGTCCGCCGGTCGATCTCCGGGTCGGGGACCACCCGGATCCGGAACGTCTCGTACCAGTAGCGGGCGTACGTCCGGAACGCCTCTCGGGCCGCCAGGTCGGCCTCCTCGGAGCCCGGCGCCACCCCCAGCACCCTGGCCTGGTTGGCCCGGACCGTGTCCCGAACCCCGGGCAGGACCCGGTGGGCGACGCGGCCCAGCCACGAGAACAGACGGGAGCCGACCCGTTCCGGCAGCGTCATCGCGAGCCACTCGCCGGTGCGGTAGGTCCAGAAGGCGATCCGCTCCTTTCGCGTCTCGTGCTCCCGCAGACCGGTGGCCGCCCCGTCCTGGACGTCCGTGCTCACACCAGCTCCTCCTTCGCCACCTGGCTGGCTCGGACGGCCGTGGCGAGCAGCATCAACGCGGCGAGCACCCACACGGTCCAGCCGAACCACCCCGCCGCCAGCCCCAGGCCCACCAGGCCGTACCGGAGTCCGCGCGTCGCCGAGCTCTCCTCCACGCCGTAGCCGAGGGAGGCTCCTCGGGCCCGGACGTAGGCAGAGAGGAAGCTCCCTCCCAGGGCCACGAGCGCGCCCGCGGCCACCGCCGGCCGATCGATCCGCGCGGTCCAGGCCGCCGCCCCCAGTACCGCCGCGTCGAACAGGCGGTCGGCGATCGCATCCATCGTGCGCTCCAGCGCCCGCTCGGGGGTGTGGGAGCGCGAGGCGCCCGCCAGGAGCAGGGCCCCGGCCAGCAGGGCCAGCGCCCCGCCCGGCGTGGGCCGCCCGGCCAAGACGAGCCAGGCGGCCGCGCCGGTCGCCGCCACGCCGGTCACGATGGCGATCAGCGGCACCCGTCGCTCCCCGGTCCGACCTTGCCCGACAGCACCGACACGGAGCGGCGAGCGTATCACCGGTCGGTGGGTCGGCCGTCGGGGGCCAGCAGGCCGCGCGCTAGACTTCCGCTGAAGGACGCCGGAGCTCGCTGGACGGGAGATCGATGAAGACCTACGACGCCTCGCACATCCGAAACGTCCTGCTCGTCGGCCACGGGGGCGCGGGCAAGACCACGTTGCTGGAAGCCATGCTGTACGCATCGGGCGCCATCACCCGGATGGGCAGCGTCGAGGACGGCAACACCGTCTCCGACTTCGAGGCCGAAGAGGTGAAGAAGGGGATCAGCGTCTCCCTGTCCATGGCCCCGGTGGAGTGGGAGGGGGTCAAGGTCAACGTCCTGGACGCTCCCGGGTACGTGGACTTCGTGGGGGACCTGCGCTCGGCGATCCGGGCTGCCGACGGGGTACTCCTGGTGGTCTCCGCGGTGGATGGGGTCGAGGTCCAGACCGAGGTGGCCTGGGAGCTCGCCGTGGAGGCCGGGCTGCCTCGCGCGATCCTCATCAACAAGCTGGACCGGGAGCGGGCGTCGTTCGAGCGGACCCTCGAGCAGCTGGTGCGCTCGTTCGGCACGCAGGTCGCCCCGCTCGAGGTCCCGATCGGCGAAGAGCACGCGTTCGAGGGGGTCGCCGACCTGCTCACCCGCAAGGCCTACCGGTACCCCTCGGGACCAGCCGCCCAGGAGGACGAGTGGCCCGCGGAGGTCACCGGCCGGGCGGACCCTTACCGCGAGAAGCTGATGGAGGCCGTGGCGGAGTCCGACGACCGGCTGATCGAGAAGTACCTGGAGCAGGGCGAGCTCCCCAAGGACGAGATCGTGACGGGGGTGAAGTCGGGCTTCGCCGAGGCCCGGATCGCGCCGGTGCTCTGCGGGGCGGCGTCCCGTCCGATCGGCGTGGACCGGATCCTCAGGTTCATCGTGGACGAGTTCCCCGCCCCGGACGAACGGCCCCCGGCCACGGTGCTCACCCGCTCGGGCGAGGAGCAGCAGCGGGCCTGCGACCCCAACGGACCCCTCACGGCCTACGTGTTCAAGACGATCTCCGACCCTTACGTGGGGCACATCACGATGTTCCGGGTGCTGTCGGGCTCCCTGCGCCCCGACTCGCCGGTGTTCAACGCCACCAAGGGCACCGAGGAACGGGTGGGCCAGCTGTTCACCCTGCAGGGCAAGGATCACGACACGGTCTCCGAGGTGCAGGCGGGCGACGTCGGGGCCGTGGCCAAGCTGTCCGCCACCACCACCGGGGACACCTTCTCCACCAAAGACGATCCGGTCACCGTGCCCCCCGTGGCGATGCCCGAGCCCCTGCTGGCCTTCGCCATCGAGCCCAAGACGAAGGGGGACGAGGACAAGCTGTCCACCGCCCTGGCCCGGCTCCGCGAGGAGGACCCCACGTTCCGCGTGGAGCGCTCCGACGAGACCCACGAGACTGTGATGTACGGCATGGGCGAGGCGCACCTCGACGTGATGATCGAGCGCATGAAGCGCAAGTACGGGGTGGAGGTCACCACGGCCCCGGCCAAGATCGCCTACCGGGAGACCATCCGGTCCTCGGGCAAGGCCATGGGCCGGCACGTGAAGCAGACGGGCGGCCACGGCCAGTACGCGATCTGCAACATCGAAGTGGAGCCGATGGAGCGCGGGGCGGGGTTCGAGTTCGTGGACAAGATCTTCGGCGGCGCGATCCCCAACCAGTTCATCGGCTCGGTCGAGAAGGGCGTGGTGAAAGCGATGTCCGAGGGGGTGCTCTCGGGCAACCCGATGGTCGACGTGCGGGTCACCCTCGTCGACGGCAAGTTCCACCCGGTGGACTCCTCCGACATGGCCTTCCAGATCGCCGGGTCCCTGGCGCTGAAGGAGGCCACGCAGGACGCCGGCGTGGTACTGCTAGAGCCGATCGTCGAGCTCGAGGTCGTGGTGCCCGACGACAACACGGGCGACATCATGGGCGATCTGAACTCGAAGCGAGCCAAGATCCAGGGTATGGAGTCGGCCGGCGCCGGCAAGCAGCGGGTGCGGGCCCTGGTCCCCCAGGCCGAGGTAGCCCGCTACGCGATCGACCTGCGATCCCTCACCGGCGGGCGGGGGGCGTTCGCGATGCGCTTCTCCCACTACGAGGAGGTGCCCTCCCACCTGGCCGATCGCCTCGTGGCCGAGAGCCAGAAGGCCAAAGAAGAGGCTTCGGCCAAGAAGTAGGGGGGGCGGACCTGAGCCAGGAGCAGCACCGACCCGAGCCGGGGGCATCCCGCCTGGGGCTCCCCCCGGGGGCCGAGGGCGTCCTCCCCAGCCAGCTCCTGCGCAGGGCCGCCGAGCTCGGCGTGGTCGATGCCGGCGACTACAAGATCCCCACCAGCAGCATCCAGCCCGCCAGCCTGGACCTGCGGCTCGGGGAGGTGGCCTACCGGATCCGCTCGAGCTTCCTGCCGGACAAGCGGCCGGTCGAGGTGAAGCTGAAGGAGTTCCTGGTGGATGAGCTCGATCTCCGGCGGGACGGAGCCGTCCTCGAGACCAACCGTCCGTACGTGGTGCCGCTGATCGAGCACCTGGACCTGCCCCCGGACGTGCGGGGGAAGGCGAACCCGAAGAGCTCCACCGGCCGGCTCGACGTGTTCACGCGGGTGATCACAGATCAGAGCTTCCGCTTCGACGAGATCCGCCCCGGCTACAGGGGCAACGTGTACCTGGAGATCGTCCCCTTGTCGTTCACGGTCCGCGTGAAGGAAGGGCTGGCCCTGAACCAGCTGCGGCTGTCGGTGGGACGGTCCCGGTTGAGCGACGAGGAGATCCGGGCGCTGCACGCTGACCAAACGCTGCTGTTCCAGGATGAGCGCGCGGTCGCCGACGCCGACCTGGCGGTCTCCGACGGCCTGTTCCTGAGCCTGGATCTGCGCGGGGACGCCACCGGCCGGGTGGGATACCGGGCCAAGGACTTCGCGCCGCCTCTGGAGATGGCGTGGGTGGGCGGCTACGGATGGCGGGACTACTGGGAGCCGGTGCAGCGAGAGGAGGGCGATCGGATCGTTCTGGCCCCCGAGCACTTCTACCTGCTGCTCTCCGAGGAGGCCGTCCGGATCCCCCCCGACGTGGCGGCCGAGATGACCGCGTACGATCCGACCAGCGGCGAACTGCGGACGCACTACGCGGGGTTCTTCGATCCGGGGTTCGGCTACGACCCCGAGAACCGCTTCCACGGCTCCCGGGCCGCCCTGGAGGTGCGCGCGCACGACGTGCCCTTCGTGATCGAACACCGCCAGCGCGTGTGCCGCCTCTCCTTCGAGAGGATGATCGAGCGCCCGGACGTCCTGTACGGCACCTCGATCGGCTCCTCGTACCAAGGTCAGGTGGACACGCTCGGCAAGCACTTCAAGGGTCCGGGCGAGGATGCGGCCGAGGAGCTGGACCCGGCGAGCGGTGAGGGCTCGGCGCGTGGTGGGGCGGGTGGGCAGGGGACGGCGGGCCGGAGCGAGCACCCGGTGCTGTTCGAGGACTGAGTTCGAGGTCCGAGCGCCGTCACCAGGAGGGCTTCGACAGATCTCACCCGGGTGTGACCCACATCACTGCGGTGAGATCGACTGTTCCCTACCTGGTACTCACGGTGGATGCCGGGGTGCTGGGCGGGTCAGGGGGTGAGGGCCTCGCTGATGCGGGTGGTGCTGTCCGCTGGGAGCCCTTGGATATGGGAAGGCGCACCCCCACTGGTGCCCCCGGCCCTGCGCCGGGCGGTGATCGTGCGGGATACGGGGTGTCGCTTCCCCGGGTGCGCTCGGCCGGCCTCCTGGTGCGATGCGCACCACGTGCCCTGGACCAGGGGTGGAGCGACCAGCCTGGCCAACCTGCTCCTGCTGTGCCGTCGGCACCACCGGGCGTGCACCAGCACCGGGGGTTCACGCTGGTGCTGGAGGACGGGCGGCCGGTGTTCCGAAGGCCGGACGGGTCGGTGCTGGAGGAGGTGCGTGGCCCCACCGTAGGGGTGGGGCGGGTCCGGGCGGGCCCAACAAGATCAAGCGAATCTGAAGGTGGTGCTCGCGATCGCCCAGGCCACCAGCAGCCAGCCGCCCAGCAGGCACAGGCCGCCGAAGGGCGTCACGGCCCCCCAGCGTCGGACGCCCGTGATCGCCAGGAGGTACAGGCTGCCGCTGAACAGGATCACGCCCGCGATGAACAGGATGCCGGCCAGGGTCTCGGCGAAGGTGTCCGGACCGATCGTGCGCAGGAAGACCACCACGAACATGGCGAGGCCGTGGTACAGCTGATAGCGCACGCCGATCTCGAAGGTGCCGATCCGCTCGGGGGCGAGCCGAGCGCTGAGGGCGTGGGACCCGAAGGCCCCGAACGCGACGGCGAAGAACCCGAACCACGCGCCGAAGGCGAGGAACGCTCGATCCATGGGTGAACCTCCGAACTCGTCTAGATCTGGCCCAGGAACTCCAGCACGACCCGATCGAACTCGTCGGGTCTGCGCACGTTGATCACGTGATCGACCTCGGGGATCTGCGCCAGCCTGGCCCCGGGGATCCGCTCCGCCAAGATCGCGCTGGCGCGTTGGGAGGTCGGCGGATCGTGGTCCGCGGGGAGCACCAGCGTGGGAACGGCGATGCTCTCCAGGCGCTGCACGGCGGGCGGGTCGAGCCCGCGGGCGTCCTGCTCGTCCATCGTGAGCTCGTGACGGTTGTCCAGCGCGATCTGCAGGATCCTGGCCCCTGCTTCGTCCTCCACCCCGAGCGGCGCCCAGATCTCCATCTCGATCCGAACCGCCGCCTCGAGCTCACCGGCGTCCACGAGCTCCTCGATCCCCGCCGCGTGCTCCTCCCACCACGCCTCCTCCCCGGGTGTGGGCTCGAACCCCGGCAGCGCCGACGCCGCCAGCACCAACGCCGCCACACGGTCCGGATGCGACAGGGCCGCCTCGAGCGCGATCCCCCCGCCCATCGAGCAGCCCACCAGCACCGCCCGCTCGATCCCGGCCGCCTCCATCACCGCGAGCAGGTCGTCGACGTGCGAGTACACCCGGCCGGGCTCCGGACGCGTGGAGCGGCCGTACCCTCGGACGTCGTAGCGCACGGTGAGGAACCGCTCGGCGAACCGTGGGAACTGGTCGTCCCAGGTCCTCGAGTCCCACAGCCCGGGATGGATCAGCACCACCCCCGGTCCCATCCCGGCCCGCTCGTAGTACAGGCTCCCGCCGTCCACGGCGACGAAGCCCTGGAGGCTCACCGCTGGAACCGGTGGACGAGCTTGCGGTACGTCTCGTCCAGCAGCTCGGGCAGCACGCGCGTCTGCCCGATCACCGGCATGAAGTTCGTGTCGCCGTTCCACCGGGGCACCACGTGCCAGTGCAGGTGGTCGGGGATCCCCGCCCCCGCCACCCGCCCCAGGTTCATGCCCACGTTGTAGCCGTGCGGGTCCATCTCCTCGCGCAGCGCCGCCACCGAAACCTGGATCAGTCGCTGCACGTCGGCCAACTCCTCCGCCGACAGGGCCTCCAGGTCGCCCGTGTGCCGGATCGGGGCCACCATCACGTGCCCGGGGTTGTACGGGTAGGTGTTGAGCATCACGAAGGAAAGCGGGGCCCGAGCCAGGATGTGGACGGTGGCGTCGTCGCCCCGCTCCGGCAGATCGCAGAAGATGCACCCGTCCACGCCGTCCTTGGCCGACTCGATGTACCGCATCCGCCAGGGCGACCAGATGCGGTCCATCACCACCGACTCTGTTCGAGCGCGCGCGCCGACGCCTCGCGCACCAGCGCCTCGACGAAGGCATCCACCGACACGCCCTTCGTCTCGGTGCCGGTGCGATCTCGGACCGTGAGCAGCCCCGACTCCATCTCCCGCTTGCCGATCACCAGCGTGTACGGCGCCTTCATCAGCTGCGCGGCCCGCACCTTCTTGCCGACCGTCTCATCGCTCTCGTCCACGTGCGCCCGCAGTCCGGCCTCCTGGAACCGGGTGGCGAGCGTGCGCGCGTGGGACAGGAAATCCTGGCTCACGGGCGCGAGCCACACCTGCTCGGGAGCCAGCCACAGCGGGAACGCCCCCGCGTAGTGCTCGATCAGCACGCCACTGAACCGCTCGATCGTGCCGAGGATCGCGCGATGGATCATCACCGGCCGGTGCCGCTGGTTGTCCTCGCCCACGTACTCCATGTCGAACCGCTCGGGCAGGCCGAAGTCGCACTGGACGGTGGTGAGCTGCCACGGCCGCCCGATCGCGTCGCGGAAATCGAAGTCCACCTTCGGGCCGTAGAAAGCGCCTTCCCCCTCGGCCAACTGATAGGGCAAGCCGCTCTTCTCCAGGGCGTTCCTGAGGGCCTCGGTGGCCCTGGCCGCCATCTCGGGGGTCACGATCGTCTGCCCGGGCAGGGTGGAGAGCTTGATGATCGGTTCGGTGAACCCGAAGGTCCCGAGGATCTCCAGGGTCAGGTCGAACACGCCGAGGATCTCCTCCACCAACTGCTCGGGCGTGCAGACGATGTGGGAGTCGTCCTGCGTTCCCCCACGGATCCTCAGCAGGCCGTGGAGCGTCCCGATGCGCTCGTGACGGTAGATCGTGCCCAGCTCGGACAGTCGCATCGGCAGGTCGCGGTACGAGCGGGTCCGGGACTTGTAGACCAGTACGTGGAAGGGGCAGTTCATCGGCTTGACGTAGTAGTCGCCCTGCTCGTCCTGCATGGGCGGATACATGTTCTCCATGTACTTCGCCAGATGCCCGCTGGTCTCCCACAGCACCGAACGCGCGATGTGCGGGGTGACGACCAGGTCGTAGCCCCGCTCCAGGTGCAGATCGCGCGCGTAGTCCTCGAGCTCCTTGCGGAAGATCCCTCCACGCGGGTGCCAGATCCACAGGCCGGGGCCGAGCTCCTCGGGACTGGAGAAGAGATCGAGCTCGCGTCCCAGCCGGCGGTGGTCGCGGCGCTCGGCCTCCTCCAGACGGCGCAGGTGGTCCTCGAGCTCCTCGCGCGACCCCCACGCCGTGCCGTAGATCCGGGTGAGCATCTGCCGGGACTCGTCCCCGCGCCAGTACGCCCCGGCCAGCTTCATCAGCTTGAACGCCCCGATCCGCCCGGTGGAGGGGACGTGCGGGCCCAGGCAGAGGTCGCTCCAGCCCTCGTTGCGGTACACGGAGACCCGATCGCCGAGCGCCCCCTCGCTCTCGTCGAGCCCCTCGATGATCTCGCGCTTGTACGGCTGATCGGCGAAGCGCTTCAGCGCCTCGGCGCGCGAGAGCTCCTCCCGCACGAACGGCTGATCGGCGGCGACGATCTCCGCCATCCGTCCCTCGATCTTCTCCAGGTCCTCGGGCGAGAGGGGCGCTTCCAGGTCGAAGTCGTAGTAGAAGCCGTCGTCGACCGGAGGCCCGATCGCGTACCGAGCTCCTGGATACAGGCCGCACACGGCCTGGGCCATCACGTGCGCCGTCGAGTGCCGCAGCACCTGCAGAGCGTCGCCCTCCCCCGCTCCCACCGGCTCCGCCGCCCCGGATCCCGGGGGGACGAAGGTCAGGTCAACCAGCTCGCCGTCGAACCGGGCCGCCAACGCCTCGGGGGGCAGCACCGACCCGATGGGCTCTCCCTCGGGGAGTTCGACGTCACGGCCGTACGGGAGATGGATCGTGGGCATGGAGGGCCATGCTACTCGTAGGCGATGGCCTCCAGCACGTTTAGCCTGGCCGCCCGCCGGGCCGGCACCGCCGCGGCCACCACCCCGGGGATCGCGTAGCCCACCAGCCGACCCACCGGCACCGACAGTTCCATCACGGTTGTAGGCCTGGAAGACGAACCCGACCTTCTTCCGTCGGAGAGCTGCTTCTCCGACAGCTCGGTCAGGTCCACGTCGCCGATCAGCACCCGGCCGGAGGTGGGACGTCCAGCCCCGCCAGGCAGTGCAGCATCGGCTTGCCCGAACCGGAGGCGCCCATGATCGTGCTGAACTCGGCCGCCCCGAAGTCCACCAGATCCCCGGAGGGCCTCCACCGCAGCCTCCCCGGTGCCGTAGACCTTGCGCAGGTCCACGGTTCGAGCCGCCAGGCGCATCCCACCGTTCCTTCCCTTCCCGGTCGGGGGGGACCTAGTCCTGTCCGGTCTCGACCTGCACGCCGGTGAACTCGCATTCCACCGGCTCGGAGAAGCGCCGCCCGTTCACCTTGTCGTGCCGCATGAAGGGAGCCGGCTCGATTCGCACTCGGAGCGTGTACTCCCCGTCCCCCGGGACGGTCCAGTTGCGGCCGTAGTGGTAGAGCATGGGGTGCCACAGCATCGGCTGCTGGTGGGTACCGACCTGGTTCCCATCGGGATCGATCAGCGTGGCCATCACGGTCAGACCCGGCACGAACCGGCCGTCGCCGCGGTCGCGCACGCTGATCTCGACGTGCACGTTCTCGTCATCGGGCTCGCGCCACTCCAGCGAGCCATCGACCGGTTCGTACATCCCCTCGGCCTCTTCGATCGCGTAGCCCACGAGGTAGTCGCCGGCCTCCCGCTGGCCCCCGGTCTCGGCCACCACGTCGGCCATTAGCTCGAGGGCCGCCCCGTAGGCCGCCCCCTGGGCCTTGGCAGCGGCGATCTGCTCCGGGGTCGCTTCCTCGGTGTTCGGATCCATCGGCGGGCCCTGGTTGCTCATGGTTGCCTCCTTCGAGCTCCTCGAGGCCTACCTACCCGTCGCTGCGAGCCGCCACCCCTCGTGCGCGTCGCCTCGGCGCCTTCCCGGTTCGCTCCATGAGCCCCGGGTGGTGTCCCCAACCGGTCTGCCCTAAGGTCATCTTCGGGCGCATCTGATATCCGCAAGGTGAAGCGT
>DASQQQ010000316.1:0-3059 GCA_035643355.1 Actinomycetota bacterium
TCCGCCACTCTTCGTGCCCACGTCCCTGACGCCGCCTGGCGCACCTGCTTCCAGGGGGTGACGCCCCTCCAGGTCGACGGGGAGAGCCTGGTCCTGGGGATCCCGAGCTCGCTCGCCAAGGAGCGGATCGAAAGCCGGTACCTGCCCCTCATCCACCGGGCGCTGGCCGAGGCCGGCAACGGCACGCTGGATGTTCGCCTCGAGATCCACACCGACGTGGCGCCCGACACGGCGCTGGGTGAGCCGCCGCTGCTCACCCACCACGTGGCCGGGGAGGCGGTCCGTCCGCACGACCCGCCGCCCGACCCGGCCGACACCCCCTCCCGGGTGGAGCAGATGGGCCTGAACCCCCGCTACACGTTCGACAACTTCGTGACCGGGGCGTCGAACCGCTTCGCCCACGCCGCCGCCCTCTCGGTGGCCGAGACCCCGGCCCGGTCCTACAACCCGCTGTTCATCTACGGCAGCGCCGGGCTCGGCAAGACCCACCTGCTGCACGGCATCGCCCACTACGTGCACCAGAACTACCCGGCCTACAAGGTGCGCTACGTCGCGACCGAGGTCTTCATGAACGACTTCGTGGACGCCATCCGCACCAACACCACCACCGAGTTCAAGCGCCGGTACCGGGAGAGCGACGTCCTCCTCATCGACGACATCCAGTTCCTGGAGAACAAGGAAGGCCTCCAGGAGGAGTTCTTCCACACGTTCAACTCGTTGCACGGTGCCAACCGTCAGATCGTGATCAGCTCCGATCGCCCGCCCCGGGCCATCGCCACGCTCGAAGACCGGCTGCGCAGCCGGTTCGAGTGGGGGCTGATCACCGACATCCAGCCGCCCGATCTCGAGACCAGGCTGGCGATCCTCCGCAAGAAGGCCGAGCGGGAGCCCACGCCGGTCCCGCCCGAGGTGCTGGAGTACATCGCCACCCACATCACCGACAACATCCGCGAGCTCGAGGGGGCGTTGATCCGGGTGGCCGCCTACGCCAGCCTCAACCGGGCGCCGCTCACCCTGGAGCTCGCCCAGCAGGTGCTCGGGGCCATCATCTCGGCCGGTCGACCCCGCACGATCACCCCGACGATCATCCTCGAAGAGACCGCCAAGATGTTCGGCTTCACGGTCGACGAGCTGCAGGGCAAGAGCCGGCGCCGGCCACTGGTGACCGCCCGCCAGGTCGGCATGTACGTGTGCCGCGAGCTCACCGAGCTCAGCTATCCGGCAATCGCCCGGGAATTCGGTGGTCGTGACCACACCACGGTCATCCACGCGGTCGAGAAGGTGGGCGCCCTCATGAAGGAGCGTCGTCAGATCTACGAACAGGTCTCGGAGCTCATCCAGTCGATCAAGAGCGGGGGATGACCTCCACGAGCTGGGAGCAACTCTGGGGACGTCCTGTGGGTGACCATGTGGGCCGACCTCTGTTGTCCACAACCTCGCCCGGGGTTCCGCCCATGAGGGATCAGCCTGTGGAACGCTGTGGACAGCGCGCGGTGGGTGCGCGGTGCGACCCACCAGCGGGAATGGACGTCTGTCCACAATCCACAGCCCTTATTACCGCTACTAGAAGATCTCTCTAAGAGAGACGAGAAGGAGATCGGTCACGGTGAAGTTCCGCTGCGAGCGAGACGCTCTGGTCGAAGCGCTCGCCACGGCCACCCGAGCGGTGGCGGTGCGGGGTGGTGCTCTCCCGGTGCTGTCGGGGGTCCGCTTCGAACTGGCTGGGAGCCGGCTCACGCTGGCCGGAAGCGACCTGGATCTCACCATCCAGGTCACCGCCGAGGTCGCCGGCGATCGCGACGGGGTCTGTGTCGTGCCCGCCCGCCTGGTGGCCGACATCGTCCGGGCTCTGGAGCCGGGGGCGGTGCAGGTCGAAGCCGAAGGGGAGGAGGCCCGGATCGCCTCGGGCCGGTCGCAGTTCGCGGTACGTGCGCTCCCGGCCGAGGACTTCCCCCGGTTGCCCGACGCCGCCGGCGATGATGTCACGCTCGAGGCCACCGAGTTCGCCGACGCCCTGCGCCAGGTCGTGCGGGCCGCCAGCCAGGACGACGCCCGCCCCATCCTCACCGGCGTGCTGATGGCCGCCGAGGGAGACGGGCTGCGGTTGGTGGCCACCGACTCCTATCGGCTGGCGGTGCGGGATCTCCCCGGTACGAGCGTGCTTCGGGAGGGCCAGCAGGTGCTGGTGCCGTCCAAGGCCCTGGGCGAGCTCGGCCGGGTGCTGGGCGGGGCCGAGCAGGTCACCCTGAGGCTCGGCGAGCGGGACGCGGTGTTCAGTGTGGGTGACACCCGGATCAGCACCCGGCTGATCGAAGGCGAGTTCCCCAACTACCGCCAGCTCATCCCCAGCTCGTACCCGAACCGGCTCACGGTCGGGCGGGAACCGCTGCTCGATGCCATCCGCCGGGTGAAGCTGTTGGCTCGGGAAGCCACGCCGGTACGGCTGCGGCTGGGCGGCGACGGCCTCGAGCTCAGCGCCATCACCCAGGATGTGGGTCACGCGGAGGAGGAGATCGACGCCAAGTACGAGGGCAGCGAGATGGTCATCGCCTTCAACCCCGAGTACCTGGCCGACGGGGTCGATGCCATTCACGGTGACGAGATCAGCCTGGAGACGGTCGACGCGCTCAAGCCGGCGGTGGTCCGTACGGTGGACGGGTCCGACTACCTCTACCTGTTGATGCCCGTGCGGGTGTCGTGACCCGCGGTGCGGCTCGCCCGCCTCTGGCTCACGAACTTCAGGAACTACGCCGCCACTGATCTCGTTCCCGGCACCGGCCTCACCGTGATCGCCGGCGGCAACGGCGAGGGCAAGACCAACCTCCTCGAGGCGGTCGGTTGGCTGGCGACCCTGTCGTCGTTCCGGGGGGCGCTGACCGACGCGCTCGTTCGGGCGGGCGCGGAGCAGGCGGTGGTGCGGGCCGCGGTCGCCCCCTCCGAGGGCCGCGAGGTGCTCATCGAGGCCGAGCTGCACGCCCAGGGACGCGACCGCGTGCAGGTCAACCGCCAGCGGCTGCGGCGCACCCGCGATCTGCTGGGCACGTTCCGGGTGACGGTGT
>DASQQQ010000317.1:0-2020 GCA_035643355.1 Actinomycetota bacterium
CCCGCCGGATGCCGGGCGCCCCGGTCGAGGTGCGGCGGGCGGAGCTGTCCCCGGACCTCCGCCGACGGCTCGAGGAGGCGCTCGGGCCCGACGTCGCTCGGCTCCGGCGCTTCATGCCGCAGGGCTTCGACGGCTGGGGGATCGGCTGAGGGAACGGAGGTCGCGGCCTCCGTGACCCGCTACGCGGGGTACCCGATCTCGGCGGCCAGGTCCGACGTGACCTCCACGAACGCCTCGGCCACGGCGGGGGTGAAGTGGTTGCGCCAGTCGCCCGCCACCCCCTTGCGCAGCTTCGAGCCCGGATCTTCCTGACCCGGGGCCCGACCCGACAGCCGCTCGAAGCTGTAGCGCTGCAGGAGCGAGCGGCGCTCGGACGGCGTGAGGCGCACGTCGCAGTGGTCCAGCACCCGGTCCCATCGCTCCCCCGCGTCGTCACCGATCAGGTCCTCGTACCGGACCACCAGCACGTCCTCCGAGGCGGCCTGGTTCCAGCTCCGGAGGGCGTGGAAGAGCCCGTAGTCCTGCAGACGACGGATCGTGAAGATCAGCCCCTGCTCCTCCTCCAGCGCGCGGAGCTGCTCCCGGGTGCGCTGCAGGCTCTGGTTGGTGCGGGTGGGATGCGACCGGGTGGAGGAGAAGTACCAGCTCACCGCCACGTCCCGCGGATCCCGCATCACGAACAGGGCCCGCCACGGCTCCGGCTTGGGCAGGGCCTCGAAGCCCTCGAGGTCGATGTACATCGGCGAGACGATCGTGTGGCGCGGGAACGGGGTGTCGAAGCGGAGCCCCGAGTAGCCCAGGTTCTTCCGCTCCTCGGGCAGGCGGGGAGCGTAGGCGTAGGTCCGCAGTCCCGTGGCCCGGTACACGTCGGGATCGGCCAGGACCTTGCGGATCCACTGGCTCCCGGTCTTGTGGACGCAGCAGTGGTACACGTTGCGGAGCTCCGAGCGGCGCGACACGCGGACCAGGCGCACCCGGTTCTCGGCGAAGGCCGCCTTCACCCGGGGGGGCACGATGTTGCGCAGGCGCTGGTTGCGGAGCAGCCGTTCGGCGGACATGACGTGGACCCCCCGCTAGAGGTAGTGGAACTCGGCCAGCTCCTCGCCGGCCAGGTCGGCGAACATCGCGATCTGTCGCTCGTCGATGGCCTCCCGCCAGGGCGGGATCCGCATCTGCGTGCGGTTCGCGTCGACGATCCTCACCGTGCGCAGGTGACGGGTGAACCGGACGTCCTCGGCATCCAGGCCCGCGAACTCGATGCAGCGCCGGGCCTCCTTCGAGGGGTCGGCCACCAGGTCCTCGTAGCGCACCTGCAGGAAGTCGCCCTCCGGGAGCCCGCGGCCGGCCTCGGAGATGTTGCGGACCAGGATCTTCCAGTACACGGCGGCCAGGGCCAGGAACGAATCCCCGTACCCGGAGAGCTTGCCCATCGTCTCAGGGTCGGGCAGTCCCAGCCGCCACCGGTACACGCCCTCCCAGCCGTTCCACCAGTCGACCGTGGTGTAGGAGTGCGCCACCGCGCGTCCGTCCCGGACGATGTGGATGAACCGGGCGTCGGGGAAGATCGCCCTCAGGAACCCGATCCTGGACCATCCCGAGTACTCGGCGATGAACCTCGGCTTGCGCTGATGCGCCAGGATCTGGCCGACGGCGTGGCGGAACCGCCGCTCCGCGTAGGGGGTGGCGTCCTCGGCCACCAGATCGCGGAAGGGCTCGGCGAAGCCCGGGAAGCACGCGTTCCACAGCGGGTAGGCCTCGGTGTGCTTGGGGACCCCCCGGCGCAACTTCAGGCGGCGATCGAAGGGCGGCACCTCCACGATGCGGGACAGGGCCGAGACCCTCGGGAACCGAGGCCAGCGCTCGTTGTACTGCGACGGCCAGCCGAACGCCCGATGGTAGGCGATCAGATCCATCAGCGGGGTGAGCCCGCTCCGCCCCGTGCCGATCACGAAGACCGGCCGGTCGATCCTCGGTCCGGCGGCGCTCACCGCAGGCGCGCCACCCGTCTGGCCCGGGACCA
>DASQQQ010000318.1:0-4128 GCA_035643355.1 Actinomycetota bacterium
CGATGGTCACGCCGCTGAACGCGCTCCCCGTGATGGTCACGCTGCTGCCGACCGGCCCCGACGTGGGCGAGAACCCGGAGATGGCCAGGGTCCCGCCCCCGCCCCCGCCGCTGGAGACGGTGAAGTCGGAGGCGCTGGTGACCGCTCCGGCAGGGTCCTTCACCTTGATCGGCCCGCTGGTGGCCGAGCTGGGGACGGTGGCCGTGATCTGCGCGTCGGAGTCCACGGTGAAGTGGGCCTTCACGCCGTTGAACTTCACCACGGTGACACCGCTGAACCCGCTCCCCGCGATGGTCACGCTGGTGCCGACCGGCCCCGATGTCGGGGTGAACCCGGAGATCGCCAGCCCTCCCCCGCCCCCGGAGGAGGTGACCGTGAACGCGGAGGAGCTGGTGGCCGTGCCGGCTCCCGTCGTGACCGAGATCGGCCCGGTGGAGGCCGAGGCTGGCACCGTGGCGGTGATCTGGCTGTCGGTATCCACCGTGTAGCTGGTCGCACTGGCCCCGCCGAAGCTCACGTCGCTGGTGCCGGTGAACCCGGTCCCGGTGATCTGCACCGAGGTCCCCACGGGTCCGGAGGTCGGGCTGAACCCGGTGATCGACAGACCGGGGGGCGGGGGTGGCGGCGAGCCACCGCCGCAGTCGCGGGAGCCCGTGTGCAGCACGTTGCCCTTCGCGTCCTTGTAGGCCCAGGACAGGCTGGTGGGGCTCCCGCCGTCGGCCGCACCGTTCAGGGTGATGTACACGGCTCCGGGGGTCTTGCCCTTGGACCACTCCACCCGGGAGTCGCCGGTGAAGGTCCCGCCCATCTTGTGGCCGCCCGAGCCGGCGATCAGCTCCACCTGGGTGGCCTGCCCGGACGAGGGGAGCTGGAGCTTATCGTTCAGCGGCTTGTACTGGAGCATCGTGTGGGTGTTCCCGTTCAGCACGAGGTCGCCCCCATTGTCGGTCAGGAGCGCCCACATGTCCGCCCGGCCATTCTTCGTCTTGATCTTGTCCTTGGCCAGCGCCGGGTTCTGGAAGTAGGAGACCACGCACGCCGGTGCGGAGGAGCTGGTGAGGATCGACTTGACCCAATCGTACTGAGGGCTCCCCACCGCCATCGATTCCCCGGTGGAGGCGAGGTCCAGGAACAGCACGTTGCCGAAGACGAACGAGGTGTAGAGCGGGCGCCCGTGGAAGTAGTCGCGCCAGGCATCCCGGTTCGAGACCTCGTGGTCCCCGATGGCCGGCTGGGTGATGTCCGCCATCTGCCCCCACAGCGTGCCCGGGCCGCCGTCCATCGAACTCTGGCCGTAGTGGTTGAGGTTCTCGGTGGCGGTCCCGTCCTCGTAGATGTCCCCCAGGTACAGGAACAGGTCCGGGTTGGAGGCCGCGATGGCATCCGCGTTGTCGTTGGCCTCGGGATCGTTGCTGGCGCCGTCGCCGACCGCGGCGACCACGGGGTCCCTGGAGGCGGTCCACGACGGGTCCGGCAGGAAGTCCGCCCAGTCGTTCGGCGCGTGCTGGAAATCACTCGTGTTGCCGTTGGACAGGCTCACCGGGACGTCCACCGGCGAGCTCGAGGTCGACCCGGCCTGGACCCGCAGCACGCCCGAGTCGTCCAGGTACTTCTGGGTGGGCCACACGAACGTGTAGTCGTTGGTGCTCGGCGAGGGCCCGAACTCGGTGATCAGCTGGATCGCCGACTTGCCGCTGGGGATCCACCGAGCGATGAGCGTCCCCGTGTTGGCGCTGTTGGTGATGGTGATGGTGGCGGGGCCCGACAGCGTGCCGCTCGGCACCGCGACGCAGATCGTCTGCCCGCCCGAGTTGCCGCAGATCGGCGCCGCCTCCGCAACCCCAGGGACGATGAACGAAGCCCCGGCCAGCGTCACCACCACCAGGGCACGAGACACGGGACGGCCGATCGACGACACGCTCATGGTGCCACCTACCTCCCCCTTCACCACCGCCGAGCGATGGAGATGCAGCCGGGCGCGCCGTGCGCCGGCGCCGGTCCGTCACTCGCCGGATGCCGCCACCAGGTCCGGCTCGCCTTCGGGCACGCCCCGACCGGTCAGCATGTGCTCCAGGATGGTGGCCACCTGGGCGGCGTCCTTGGTCGAGAAGTACCAGTCCAGCGTCCGGCGCAGTCCCTCGGCGAAGGGGACCTGGGGCTCCCAGCCCAGCAGGCCACGGGCCAGCGAGTTGTCGGCCACCCGGTTCATCGGACCGGTCGGCATGTCGGGCTGCAGGACGATCTCCGGGCTGTACTCGGCCAGCTCGCAGACCATCTTCACGGCATCGAGCACACGGACCCGCTCGGTGGTCCCGAGGTTGACGGCCGTCCCGTCGTCGATCTTCTCAGCCGCCAGGATCGTGCCCTCCACGATGTCGTCCACGTAGGTCCAGTTCCGGATCTGCTCGCCGTTGCCCCACACGTGGAAGGGGTCCTGGCGCAGGAACGCCCTGGCGATCATGGCGATCACGGCGTGGTTCTCCACGCCCCGAGGTCCGTACACGGTGAAGTACCGGCACGAGGCCGTCTTCATCCCGGACTCTTCGTGCAGCGCGCGGAGGGTGAGCTCCCCCGCCAGCTTGGCCAGTCCGTACAGACCGTCCGGGTCGTACCCCGGGGCCCCGAGCATGTCCTCCGTGAGGTAGAGGATCTCACCGGGATCCGCCTGCAAGTAGAGGGGGTACACGCAGCCGGAGGACGCATAGACGATCTGCTCCACACCGGCCCGAAGCGCGGCTCCGAACAGGGTCGCGTCGAGCCCGAGGTTCGTGGAGCACGCGTACTGGTGCAGGTCCACGTACCCCCGGCCGCCGTGGTCCGCCGCCAGGTGGAAGATCGTGTCCATCCCGGCCACCGCACCGGCGGCGACGTCGGGGTCCCGCAGGTCGCCTCGGATCAGCTGGGCGGAGCCCTCGTCCAGCACGTGCTGGACGTTGCGCATCACGCCGCTGGAGAAGTCGTCCACGATCCGGACCCTTGCCCCCCGTCGGACCAACGCATCCACCAGGGTGGAGCCGATGAAGGAGGCACCTCCCGTCACCAGCACCCGCCTCGAAGACCACTCGAACGTCACGCAGCTCGCCTCCTCATCGCATCATCGTCACCCGAACCATCCGGCTCGGTCGCCGCAGGAGATGGACGGTTCCCGCCTGAGGGAACAGGGTACCCATCCGGGCGCCCCTGCATTGTCCGAGCGCCAACCGAGATGCGTCTTCGCGCGATTGCATGATTCGAGGTACATCCGATGGACGACGAGAACCGGCCCTGACCTCCCTACAATCGCCGTCATGAGGATCAAGATCCTGTGTACGCTTGGCCCTGCGTCGCTCCGCGCCGACGTGATCCGGGCGCTGGACCGCCAGCAGATCGACCTGTTCCGGATCAACCTGTCCCACACGCCTCTCGAGGCGGTGGAGCCGACGATCGACCTGGTCCAGGCCCACTCGGCCACGCCGATCTGCCTGGACAGCGAGGGGCCCCAGGTGCGCTGCGGCATGATCGACGGGCTGGGGGAGGCGCAGCTCGAGGCGGGGCAGACCATCCGGCTGGTCTCCGAGCACGTTCCGGGCACGAGCGACCAGGTCACGCTCTGGCCGGCGTCCGCGTTCGGGGCCCTCACCCCCGGGGCACGGGTGGGCATCGACTTCGACGGTGTGCAGCTTCGGGTCACCACCAGCGACGGTCGCTCGGCGGAGGCCGTGGTGGTCTCGCCGGGCCGGATCCGCTCGAACAAGGCGGTCACGATCGATCCCAAGCCCCACCTGCCCGCCCTCAGTCCGAAGGACCTGGAAGCGATCGGGATCGGCGCCCGCAAGGGCATCGCCCACTACGCCCTCTCGTTCGCGGGATCGGCGAAGGACGTCGACCGGTTGCGCTCACTGGCCCCGGCCGGCACCCACATCATCGCCAAGATCGAGAGCAAGCAGGGCGTGAGGAACATGGACCACATCATCGAGGCGGCCGACTCCGTGCTGGTCGACCGGGGCGACCTGTCCCGGGAGATCGCCCTGGAGAGCGTGCCCTACTACCAGAAGGCGATCGTGCGTCGCGCGAACCGCTGGAACCGGCCCGTGTACGTCGCCACGAACCTCCTGGAGTCCATGGTCACCGGCAACGTGCCGACGATCG
>DASQQQ010000319.1:0-2322 GCA_035643355.1 Actinomycetota bacterium
CCCCCGATCGCGTTGTTCACCACGCCGAACGCGAACCGGTCGGGGTCGGTCCGGGACAGGCCGTTGGTCCCCAGGCAGATGTGCGCCTGCTCGGTCTTGCGCCGGCGCACGCTGACCTGCCCCGAGGGCGTGGGGGCGTGCCCGGCCCGGCGCATGTTCCACCCGCCCAGCGAGGAGCCGTCGTTGGGGCCGTCCCGGCGGACCGGGCCCGTGTCCATGTGCTCGGAGATCAGGTCCAGCAGGACCTCGTGCTGCAGGTCCCCGGCGGCGGAGACCACGAAGCTCCCCGGGACGTAGTGCCGCCGGTAGTACCGACGGATCTGCTCGCGGGTGGCCGAGGTGATGCTCTCCACGGTCCCCAGGATCGGCCGGCCCAGCGGGTGATCGGGCCACAGGGTCTCGTTCAGGACGTCGTGGACCAGGTCGTCGGGGGTGTCCTCGTGCATGTTGATCTCCTCGAGGATCACCTGCCGCTCGGCGTCCAGGTCCTGCGAGCGGATCACCGAGTGCTGGAGCATGTCGCACAGGTGCTCCACGGCCATCGGCAGGTCGCGGTCCTGCACCCGCGCGTAGAAGCAGGTGTACTCCTTGGCGGTGAAGGCGTTCACGTCCCCGCCCACCGCGTCGAAGGCCTCGGCGATGTCCCGGGCGGTGCGGCTCCTGGTCCCCTTGAACAGCAGGTGCTCCAGGAAGTGCGAGGACCCGCTGATCCGGGGGGGCTCGTCGCGCGAGCCGGCCAGCACCCAGAAGCCCAGGGCCACCGAGCGGACGCCGGGCATCCGCTCGGTGACGACCCGCAGCCCCGTCCCGAACTCGGTCCGCCGGATCGGCATGCGTGGGCTCTAGGAGCGGTCCCGCCGCTCTCGGTCGCGGTCCCGCGGTCCCCGGCGGTGGTCGCGGTCGCGCCCCCGGTGGCCGTCGCGGTCCCGGCGCTCGCGGCGGGGCTGCTCCTCGACCTCCATGCCCTCGGGCACCTCCCACTCGGGGCCGATCGGCTTCAGGCTGATCTTGCCCATCTGGTCGATGTCCTGGATCTCGACCTCGATCGTGTCGCCCTCCTTGACCGCCTCCTCCACGCTGGACAGGCGCTTGCCCCGGCCGAGCTTGGAGATGTGGACCAGGCCGTCGCGTCCCGGCACCAGGTTCACGAACGCCCCGAAGGTGGTGGTCTTGACCACCTTGCCGGTGAACCGCTCGCCCACCGAGAGCGGACGGGGGTTCGCGATTTCGTCGATCATCCGGGCGGCCTCGTCGGCCCCCTGGCCCTCCTTGGAGCCGATGAACACGGTGCCGTCGTCCTGGATGTCGATGTCGGCCCCGGTCATGGCGATGATCTCGTTGATCCGCTTGCCCTTGGGGCCGATCACCTCGCCGATCTTGTCCACCGGGATCTGGATCGTGAGGATCCTGGGGGCCTTGGGGTTCACCTCCTCGCGGGGCTCGGGGATCGTGCGCAGCATCGTGTCCAGAATGAACAGCCGGGCCTCGCGGGCCTGCTTCAGCGCCTGCGCCAGGGCCTCGGCCGGCAGGCCGGTGACCTTCATGTCGAGCTGGATCGCGGTGACCCAGTCCCGCGTGCCGGCCACCTTGAAGTCCATGTCGCCCAGCGCGTCCTCGGCCCCCAGGATGTCGGTGAGGGTCACGTATCGCCCATCCTGCGCGATCATGCCCATCGCGATCCCGGCCACGGGGGACTTGATCGGCACCCCGGCGTCCATCAGGGACAGGGTCGAGGCGCACACGCTGGCCATCGAGGTCGACCCGTTCGAGGACAGCACGTCGGAGACCAGGCGAAGCGCGTAGGGGAACTCCTCCTCGGTGGGGATCACCGGGACCAGGGCCCGCTCGGCCAGGGCCCCGTGCCCGATCTCGCGCCGGCGGGGACTGCCGATCCGACCGGTCTCGCCGGTGGAGAAGGGCGGGAAGTTGTAGTGGTGGATGTACCGCTTGGAGTCCTCGGGATCCAGGGTGTCGATCATCTGGGTCATCCGCAGCATCCCCAGCGTGGTCACGTTCAGGACCTGGGTCTCGCCCCGCTGGAAGATCGAGGAGCCGTGGGCCCGGGGCACCACGGTCACCTCCGTGTACAGGGGCCGGATCCAGGAGGCCCTGGTCCCCGGCAAGCAGGACCGCAACCAGACCCTGGACCAGGTCAAGGAGGACCTCAAGACCCATCTGCTCGAGACCTGGGGCGACCAGCTCTTCGCCGAGCGCGCCTCGCAGATCTCGCCGGCCTTCAAGGAGCTGCAGAAGAAGGTGATGCGCGAGCGGGTGCTCTCCGACGGGCTGCGCCTGGACGGGCGCAAGGTGGACGAGATCCGG
>DASQQQ010000320.1:0-13783 GCA_035643355.1 Actinomycetota bacterium
CTACAAGACCGAGGCCGCCATCGCCAAGCTCTACGCCAGCGAGGCCGCGGTGACCGCCGCCCGGGAGGCGGTGCAGATCCACGGCGGCTACGGCTACATCGAGGAGTTCCCCGTGGCCCGCTTCTACCGGGACGCCAAGATCCTGGAGATCGGTGAGGGCACCAGCGAGATCCAACGGCTGCTGATCGCCCGCGACCTTGGGCTGCCCGGCACCGAGCTCTGAGGTGCGAGGCCGATCCGGCCGGTCCCCGAGCGGAGGGGCCCGATCGGAGGGGCCCGATCGGCAGAGGGGGGGTCCTGGGTCGTCGACCAAGATGGTTGAACCCCCGGATGAACCGGGTCACCCTGCATGGCGGGATGATTGACATCTCCGCCGATGGTCGAGTAGGAAAGGGCTCCCCATGGCCCAGGATCGGATCGGGAAGACGGCCCGGCGCCGCGCTACGGTGCTGCTCGCCGTCCTGATGCTTTTGTCCGGGCTCGCGCCCGGGGCGAGCGCCGACCCCAAGGCCAAGCTCCAGCAGGCGAGGGCCCGGCTCGAGCAGATCAAGAAGGAGATCACGGCCCAGCAGGCGGTGCTGAACCAGCTCTCGGCGCAGGCCGCGGCCCTGGCACAACGGCTCGACGAGGCTCAGGCCAAGTACGAGTACATCACGTCCCAGCTGCAGGACACGCGGCAGAAGCTGCAGGAGGCCACCGATCGGTTCCACGCCGTGCAGACGCAGCTGAACTCCCGGACCCGAGAGACGTACATGGACGGCCCGGGGAGCCCGCTGGAGTTCCTGCTGGGCGCGACCTCGTTCACCGATCTGTCCGACCGGGTGGAGTTCGTGGACGCGGTCACCCAGACCGACGCGGACCTCGCGAACCAGGTCCAGAACCTGCGGAACGAGCTCGCGGCGCAACAGCACGATCAGCAGAAGCTCCAGGCCAAGCAGGCCGAGGTCCTGCGGGGCCTGCAGGCCGATCAGGCCCAGCTGGACGCGCAGTTCGTCCAGCAGAGGTCGGTGCTGGATGACATCCAGGCCAAGAAGGCCGAGGCGGAGAAGCTCGTGAGCAAGGCCACCCGCGAGTACAAGCAGTGGCTGCGCTCCCTCACCGCTCCCGTGGATATCGCGAACAACCCGTTCCACGTCTGCCCGGTGGACCAGCCCAGGGCCGTCTACGATGGGTTCGGCGCCCCGCGGTACGCGGGTGGGTACCACCCACACGCCGGCAACGACATCGTGGCACCACCGGGGACCCCCATCCGCGCCCCCTTCGACGGGACGGCGCGCTCCTCGTACAACACGCTGGGCGGCAACGCCGTCTACGTCTACGGTCCGCAGGGCTACGTGTACAACGCGCACCTGTCCCAGTACTCGTCCAGCTCCGACGGCTCGGTGCGGGCCGGCGAGATCATCGGCTACGTGGGCAACACGGGCGACGCCCAGGGCGGGGTGACCCACGACCACTTCGAGTGGCACCCGAACGCCATGCCCTCGGACTGGCAGAAGAGCCCCTACGGCTACTCGGCGATCGGCACCGCCGTGAACCCCTACCCCCTCCTCGCGCAGGTCTGCCTCTAGCGGATCGGGACGGCACCGCCCGGCAGACCGAGGGGAGGGAAGCGCTGCTCGTAGACTCCGTTCACCGTGCTCCCCGCTCGAGCCTTCCCTGCACCCACCCGCGTCCACCGCCGCCTCCTGCCGCTCGCCGCAGCCATCGCCATCGTCCTGCTGACGCCGCAGGTGGCTCTGGCCCACGCCACCCCGGTCTCCTCACAGCCCGAGCCGGGCGCCGAGCTGGGGACGGCGCCGGGGGTGGTCACGATCCGGTTCTCCGAGCCGCTGAACCGGGGGCTGTCGTCGATCACGGTGATCGATCCCAACGGGAGGGCCTTCCGCGGGACCCCCTCGGACGACCGGACGATCCAGGCGCCGCTGTCGACGAACGCGTTCGGGACCTACCGGGTCCAGTGGACCACCGTCAGCACGGTGGACGGCCACACCCTGCGCGGTTCCTTCACCTTCGGGGTGGGGGCGGCCGGCGTGGGGCAGGGGGAGACGGGTGGCGGCGACGAGCCGGGCGCCGCCGACCTGGCGATCGGGGTGGCCCGCGCGGTGGAGGACCTGGCCCTCCTGTTCTGCATCGGGCTGCTGATGGTGGGGGCGCTGGCGTCGCGGCGTCCCTCCTACCCCTGGGCGATCCGGGATCTCCGATGGGTCCTGGGGGTCCTCTTGGCGGCCGGGGTAGCGGTGGTCCTGGGCGAGGCCCTGCTCGCGGCGCAGGGCTCGATCGGGGCGGTGGGGTCCTTCCTCACCACCGGGACGCCGGGCACCGCCCGGCTGCTCCGCGTGGGGCTCGAGGCGACGGCGGTGGGTCTGGCCTTCGGCCGGCCACGGGGCCGAAGGGCGATCGGGGGCGTGGTGGCGGCCGCGGCCGGTGCGCTCGCGTGGTCGGGCCACGCCGCGGCGGCGAGCCCGCAGTGGGCGGGCGTCCTGGTGGACTGGGCGCACCTGCTCTCGGCCGGCGTGTGGGCCGGAAGCATCGTGGCCATCGCGTCGATCCGGCCACCCGAGGGCTGGCGGAGCTCGGAGGGGCGGCAGCTGCTGGACCGGTTCAGCCCGGTGGGGCTGGCCGCCTTCGCGGTGACCGTGGGCCTGGGGGCCGTGCGCGGCTGGCAGGAGCTCGGGGCCCTGTCCGAGCTGATCCACTCGGCGTACGGGCGTGTGCTGCTGATCAAGGTCGCTGCCGTGGCCGTCATGATCCCCCTGTCGGTGCTGATGTGGCGGCGTGCGCTCCGCTCTCCGAGGGTCGAGGCCCGGCTGGTGGTGGTGGTCGTGCTCGCCACGGCGGTGCTGGGCGCCTTCCCCTTCCCGCCCGCCCGCGTGGGCGAGGGAGCAGCAGCGGCGGCGTCCGCCCCCTCGGCGCTCCCCGGCCCCGGTGATCTCACCCTGGGCGGGCAGGCGGGTCAGGTGGTGGTGGGCCTCACCCTGCGGCCCGGCCGCCCCGGTCCTCAGGACCTGCTCGTGTACCTGATGCCGCTGGACGGCGAGGCAGGAGCCGCCGAGCTGCGGGCGGGGCTCACCGTGGACGGCCGGCCCGTCCCGCTGCGGACCTGCTCGGCGACCTGCCGGAGCGCTCGCGTGTCCCTGAGCGGTGGTGAGGACGTCGAGGTCAAGGTGGAGGGCAGGACCGGCGGGACCGCCCGGTTCCAGATCCCGGAGCTGCCGGCCGAAGATGGGGCCCCGCTCCTGGATCGGATGATGACCCGGATGCACGAGCTGCGGTCCTTCCGGATCCACGAGCGCCTGGACTCAGGCCTCACGGTGGTGGACTCGCGCTACACGTTCGTGGCGCCGTACGAGATGACCCAGCGCTCGCGAGCGCCGCAGATCTACTCGGACATCATCTGGATCGATACCACGAGGTACGTCCGCAACGGACCCAACGAGCCCTGGAAGCGGCAGGTCGGCGGCAGGCCCACGAAGGTGCCCGCGTTCGTGTGGGACTTCTTCCGGCCCTTCCAGGATGCGGTCGTGCTCGGCAGGCAGCGGGTCCAAGGGGTGCCCACCACGCGGGTGGCCTTCTTCGGGGAGAGCCCGGGCGTGCCGGTCTGGTTCGAGCTGTGGATCGACCGGACCGGTCTGGTCCACGAGGCCCAGATGGACACGCGAGGCCACTTCATGCACCACGTCTACTCGGGCTTCGACGGGCCGATCCGCATCGCGCCGCCGAGCGGGGCCTGAGGTGAACGAGGTCGCCTCCCCAGGCGTGGACGGACCCGGCGTGCGGATGGAACCATGGTCGTATGAGACACCCTTTGTCAACCACCTCGGAGTCAGGCCACTTTAGGGGTGAGGCCGAGAGCGCGGTTCCGGTTGGCGACGTGGAGGGCCTCGTCATACGGGACTCCCCTTCGCAGGCAGGGCCACAGGATCTCGAGCCACCGGTTCCCCGGCGCTCTGAGCGCGGCGTGATGTCCCTTGCCCTTGGCTCGCTGGGCGTCATAGAAGTCCCGGGCCCACCCCGATCTGCGCAGGCTGCAGAACGCCCACTGCTGCACCGCATCGGCCAGGTACCGGTTGCAGGCCAGGCGGCACGCCACCACCAGCTCGCTCTTGCCGGAGCGCCGGGTGACCGGGGCCCGGCCCGCGTAGCATTGCAGCGAGTTCGGCGTGGCGAACGGTTCGGGATGATCGCCGATCTCACCGGCCACCCTGGCGGCGAGGCGGCCACCGAGGCCCGGAAAGCTCAGGTAGACCTCGCCGCCAGGGAGCGCCTGCCCCAGCTTCTCCTTCCGGGGCTGCTTGGCTCGCCCCCACCTCGGGGCCCCCAGCAGGAGCTCGGCCATCCGGTGCTCCCAGGCCCGGCGCTGGGCCCCGATGCCCAGCAGTTGGATGGCCCCCAGGCGGATGGTGTCTCGCTTGGCCCGGACCAGATACTCCCGGGCCACGAACCGATCGGCCGCCAGGGCAGCTTGAACCCGGTCGGCAAAGCGGCCCGGCCACCCGTGCCGGTTGGCCCGGGCGAAGGCTTCCACCTCCTCCCGGGACGCACTGGCCAGCGCGTTTGCCGTGGGCCAGCGTTCCAGCATCCGCAGGAACGTGGGCGAGCCCAGGTCCTCCCCGGAGATGGCCATGGCTGCGGGGAATGTGACCAAGAGGTCGGCCCGCAGGCGGTTCAGCAGCCGGCGCTCGTCCCGGGACGCCCGCAGGTCGTGGCGGGCGATGGCCCGCAGCTCGCCCGCGATCTCCCCGTGGGGAACGAGGGGACGCAGCACCTCGAACCGGTCCAGCGCGATCAGGCAGGCCATCCGGGCGTCCTCGGCGTCGTCCTTCTTCTTGGCCGGGCCGCGCCGGCGGGCGATGAGATCGGGGTTGACCGGCACCACCGCGTACCCCGCGTGGATCAAGCGCTCCACCAGCATGCCGTGGCTGGTCTCGATGACCACCCGGACCTCGGCTGGGTCGGGCTTCTGGGCGGCGATCTTGCCGACCATGCCCTCGACGGCCGCCGGCGTGTGCTCCACCTTGGCGACCTCGATCACGCCCTCGCCGGGGCGGCCCAGGGCCACCACGGGGAACTCCTCGGCCCAATCGATCCCCATTCCGAGCATGGGTCTCCCTTCTTCGTTCGGGGGAAGGCCAGAGGGAAGGAGGTGGAGGCACGGCGCCGTGCTGATGGACCAGTCCTCGTGGGACGACACCCTTGTGGGCGTCGGGCCTCCGAGACCGGCCCCGAGGGAAGCCGTCTCATCTCAGTCCTCGTGGGACAAGCACAGGAAGCTTTCCCTCGAGGCGATCTCGTGGGAGGAGGTTAAGCCATCAGCACGGGCCATGCCGCCGCATCAGCATCGTTCCGGAACCGGGGCCGGCTCCGGTGGGTGCTGGCGATCACCGCGGTCTTCCTGGTGGCCGAGGTGGTGGGCGGCCTGCTCTCGGACAGCCTGGCGCTCCTCGCCGACGCCGGGCACATGCTCACCGACGTGTCCGGCCTGGGGCTGGCCCTGTTCGCGATCTGGCTCGCCCACCGACCGTCCAGGCCCGAGCGCTCCTTCGGCTGGTACCGGGTGGAGATCCTGGCCGCCATGGTCAACGGGACGCTCCTGCTCGTGGTCTCCGGGACGGTCCTGTTCGAGGCCTGGCAACGCTGGTCCCGGCCTCCGGAGATCGCGTCGGGGTTGATGCTCGGCGTGGCCCTGGCCGGCCTGGTCGCGAACGCCGTCTCCATGGCCCTGCTGCGGCGAGGGCAGCGCGAGAGCCTGAACCTGCGTGCCGCCTACCTCGAGGTGCTGGGGGACCTGCTGGGCTCCCTGGCCGTCATCGTGGCCGCCGTGACCATCGCCCTCACCGGGCTGCGTCGTGCGGACGCCGTCGCCTCCGCCGCGATCGGGCTCCTGATCCTGCCCCGGACCTGGAGCCTGCTCCGGGACGCCGTCGACGTGCTCCTGCAGGCCACCCCCAAGGGGGTGGACCTCTCCGAGGTCCGTCGCCACATCGCGGGGACCGATCACGTGGAGGACGTGCACGACCTGCACGTATGGACCATCACCAGCGGCATGAACGTCGTCTCGGCGCACGTGGTCCTGTCCGACGGGGCCGATCCGGCGCGGGTCCTGGACGACCTGTGCGCGTGCCTCTCGGACGACTTCGACATCGAACACAGCACGTTCCAGCTGGAGACCCGGGATCGGCGCCGGGTGGAGGAGTCGAGCCACCCCTGAGGGGCCGCATCGGGCCGCTCGGCGCCCCTTGCGGTGTCCCCTGGCTCACCCTGTGGCCCACCACTTCTCGTTCCTGCTGATCGAGGGACAGGGCGGTAGCCTGTGCCGGGGAGGGCCACCGACCTCTCCGGCCATCCCGGACCGGCCGACGATCGGAGGAGCGCGTGATGCGAGCGGAGGACGTGACGCGGGTCGGCGTCGTGGGCTGCGGCGTGATGGGCTCGGGCATCGTGGAGGTCTGCGCCCGGGCCGGGCTGGACGTCCGTTTCCTGGAGGCCGACCCGGGGCTGGCGGAGCGGGGCCGCTCCCGGATCGAGACCTCGATGCTCCGTGCCGTGGAGCGGGGCAAGCTCTCCGAGGACGAGCGCGAGGCCGCGCTCGGACGGGTGAGCGCCACCACCGAGGTGGAGGACCTCCACGACCGCGAGCTCGTGATCGAGGCCGCCACCGAGGACTACGAGACGAAGCGCGAGCTGTTCCGGCGGCTGGAGGAGGTCACCCCTCCCGACGCCGTGCTGGCCAGCAACACGTCGTCGATCCCCATCGCCGACCTGGGAGCCGTGACGAAGCGGCCGGACCGGGTCCTCGGTCTCCACTTCTTCAACCCGGTGCCCGTGATGGGCCTGATCGAGATCGTCCGGTCCATCACCACCTCGGAGGAGACGGTCGAGTTCGGACGGGCGCTCGGGGTGATGTTGGGCAAGACCACGGTGCTGTCCCGGGACCGGGCCGGGTTCATCGTGAACATGCTGCTGATCCCGTACCTGAACGGCGCCGTGCGGATGCTCGAAGACGGCTTCGCCACGCGCGAGGACATCGACACCGCGATCCACCTCGGCCTGAACCACCCGATGGGCCCGCTGCGCCTGATCGATCTGATCGGGGTGGACACCACGCTGTTCGTTGCCAACGTGCTGTACGAGGAGTTCAAGGAGCCGCTGTACGCCCCTCCGCCGTTGCTGAAGCGCATGGTGACGGCCGGGCGCCTGGGCCGCAAGAGCGGCCACGGCTTCTACGAGTACGAGGCCTAGCGGCTCTCGAGCGGCTCGTCGTCGGCGAACAGCAGCGCCGGGCTGGCCGCGGCGACCACCACGAACAGGGCAAAGGCGAAGACGTGCGCGGCGCTGCACCACAGGCAGATCGCGCGGATGATCACCAGCTCCGCGTAGACCAGCCACAGGGCGAACCCGATCCCGACGATCGACCCGGCCAGGCGGAGCAGGTGCAGGCTCCGGCTCGCGGAGCGCCAGGCCGCCGGCAGGCACAGGAGGGTCATGGCGGCGAACCAGGCCAGCCCGAGCACCGCCACGGGGATCCCCAGGAAGGTGGACTGGGCGCTGGTGGTCACCGCCTCGCAGTTGATCGTGCCGCCGGTGCTGCAGGCCAGGAGGCTGGGGCGGGTGAAGTGGGCGATCGTGAGGTACGCGGACACCGCGAGACCGCCCGCATCGATCACCAGGCTCGCCGGCACCGGCCATCGGGCCGCCGGGGCGTGGGCCTGCGTCGAGGCCCGGGTCGAGGTCTTCACCGGCCCGCTCATGACCCCGGCAACGAGGAGACCGCCCGTGCCACGGAGGGCGTGGAGCAGACCGGCGAGGGTTGGTCCCCGGTCAGCTGGCAGATCATCGCCGTGATCGCGTTGGCCTGCGCATCGATCGTCCGGCCCACCGTCGTGGTGGGGTCGGCGAGCCGGGCGGCGATCTGGTCGAAGGACAGGCCGCCCAAGACGGCCGGCGAATAGGTCGCGCCGGCCCACACGTAGCGGCTGCCCACCATCACGAAGGGGATCGCTCCCTGGGTGCCGGTGTAGCGCGTGGTGTCGTAGCGGTTGAGCAGCTCCTGCTGCTGGGCGGTCGGCGCGTCCAGGGAGGTGTACCCGCCCAGGGCCGCGGGTCGGTTGGTCGACGTCTCGACGGCCGAGAGGGAGAGGTACGGGCTGGTGTAGGCGGCGCCGTGGAAGCTCAGGGTGGGCGTGCTGGGGAAGACGTCGTTGGAGGCCGAGGCGCTGGCCTCGAGGTGAGAGAACCTCCCGAAGCGGCTCAAGGCCACCACCAGCGGCCAGCGTTCGGCGGCGCAGTACGGGCAGTACTCGGCGCCCACGTACGTGAGCACCGGCTTCCCGCCGGTCTCCACCGGCGGCGTCCCCGGTGGCAGGGCATGGACCTGGGGAAGCGATCCCGGCACCGCCGAGGCCAGGGCTCGGGCCGGGACGTGGGTGACCTCACGGATCGCCCTGGTCGAGGCGGAGGTGGCCGGGGCCGGGGAACGGCCGAGGGCGACGATCGCGACGAGCGCCGAGACCACCGCCACCACGCCGGCGATCGCGATCCACCACGAGGTCCGGGCACGCCGCCCCGGGGCACGCCGGGCCGGGGCACGGCGTGCGGTCGGCTTGGAGCGACTCCGGTTGGAAGTGGAACGAGCCATGGGACGATCCCTACCTGGTACCGACTGTAGCAGCGGTGTCGCCGGGCGCCGAGCGCCGCCGGCCGGCGATCAGCCCGGCCACGTAGCCGGCGATCTTCGCCACGTCCAGGAAGGCCATGACCGCCGGGAGGACGGCCAGGGCGCGGGCCCGCTCTGCGGACCCCTCGAAACGACGCAGGACCCGTCGGGCGGGGGCGGCCGCGTACGCGGTGGCCCCCACCAGCGTGACAGCCTTCGGCAGGCGGCTCCGCGAAGACCAGGCCAGCAGGGTCCCTCCGTACACGGCGAACCGGAGCGCGTGCCGGTCGGCGTGCATCCCGGCGATCGCGTCCCCGCGCGCGTAGCGCAGGTACTGGGTCCAGGTCTCGGAGAGGTTGGCTCGCATGGGCCATCGAACGACCGCCTGAGGCACGAACCGCAGGTCCAGGCCGAGCTCGCGCCACCGGTGGTCCACGTACATGTCCTCGCCGATGTCGAGCCACTCCGGGTATCCGCCGGCCGCCTCCAGGGCTCCGCGACGGAACGCCACCGAGCGTGACGAAGGCATGAACCGGGCCGGATCGATCCGCTCGGCGTCGGGCAGGTTCACGCAGGCCAGCACCTGCTGCCAGAACCGCCGTGCGATCGGGCGGTAGAAGCCCATGGCCACGTCGGCGCCCTCCTCGAGGGTCGCCACCAGCCGCTCCAGCCACTCCGGCTCGGGCTCGCAGTCCGCGTCGCTCACGGCGATCACCTCGTGGGCCGAGGCCGCCACGGCCACGTTGCGGCCCCGGGCGATGTTCGCCCCTGGCTCCTCGATCAGGGTGATGGCCTCGGCCCGCCGGAGGGTCTCCAGCGTGCCGTCCGTGGACCCCCCGTCCACCACGATCATCTCGTCCGGCGGCCGGGTCTGGGCCGAGATCGCCCGCAGGAACGGCTCCACCCGTCCCCCCGCGTTCCGCACCGTGGTGATCAGCGAGACCTTCACTTCGCCCCCAGCACGTGCTCGTACACCTGGAGGGTGAGCCGGGCGGTCTCTGCCCACGAGAAGCGTTCGGCGCGTTCCCGCCCTGCGGCCCCCAGACGCCGACTCAGCTCCCGATCGCCCAGCACCCGCTCCAGGGCCACCGCCAGCTCGCTCACCGACGTGGGGCCCACCGTCAGCGCCGCCTCCCCGGCCACCTCGGGCAGGGAGGAGGTGTCGGAGGTCACCGTGGGCACGCCTCGGGCCATCGCCTCCACCACCGGGAGACCGAAGCCCTCGTACAACGAGGGGTACACGAAGGCCGAGGCGGCACGATAGAGGGCGTCGAGGTCCCCGGGAGGCAGCGGGCCGGTCATCACGATCTCGCCCGGGCCTCGCAGGGCGATCTCGCGCATCAGGGACTCATGGTGCCAGCCGAGCGGTCCGGCCAGGACCAGGCCGTGCGGGATCCCACCCCCTGCCACCCGGCGGTACGCGCGGACCAGCCGGACCAGGTTCTTGCGGGGCTCGAGCGTGCCCACGAACAGGAGGTAGGGACGCCGGATCTTCAGCCGGAGCAGGACGGGCTCGGGGTCGGCCGGGGCGGCATCGAGGGAGGACGCGAGCGGCACCACGTGGAGCCGGTCGGGCTCGACCGAGCTCCTCGACAGGAGGTCCTCGGCGGTGGCCCGTGACGGCGTGATGATCGCGTCGGCCCTCCGCACCGCGGCCCGCAGCCCCAGCCGGTACTGCCATCGCCAGTTCCGCGCGAACAGGCTCGGGAACCGCAGGAAGGCCAGGTCGTGCACGGTCACCACCAGCCGCCGACCGGGCCCGGGCGGCGGGACCCCCGCCGGGTTGGTCGCGTGGACCAGGTCGGCTCCGGCCAGCGAGGACGGTAGCGCCGGCCGGCCGAGCAGCGCCCATCGGGGGTAGAGCGAGCGGATCGACCCCGGCAGCTCCTCCACCCAGAACTCGCGGATCCACCGCTCCGGGACCTCCGTGGTGCCGAAACGCGCGTGGAACAAGGTGAGGTCGAGCCCTGGATCGGCCCGGGACAGGGCGGGGACCAGGTTCCGCACGTAGGTGCCGATGCCGCCGGGAGCGGGGAACCACACCTGGTCCACGTGCACCGCCACCCGCGTCACCGCGACCACCCCGTGCGCCCGGTCGTCATCGGGAGGCCTCCACGCAGGACACCCCGTGGGGGCCGACGGTGGCGGCGTGCTCCGTGCCGGGATCCAGATCGAGCCGGTCCCCCGCGCCGAGCGCGACGTCGCCCTCGGGGCAATGGAAGACGATCGACCCCTCCAGGCAGAACAGGACCTTGTGGTAGGGGTGCGAGTGCCGCCCGTAGGTGTCGCCCGGAGCGTTGCGCCAGGGACGGGGCGGCGAGCACCCCTCGTCACGGAAGGCCGCCTCGGCCCGTCCGACGCTCCGCACGCCGGCGGGGGTGCGCGTGGCACCCATCACCGGTGCCGGAGGGACTCCGCCCGGGCCGGCCACCGGAGGCGGACGTACCCGGGTCGGACCCTCGCCCTCACCGCGCGTCGCCCCGGCCGGTCATCGTCGGCACCCCGGGCCGGACGAACCGCGCGTGGCGCATCATCGGCCAGCCCGAATCGGCGTGGCGACGGGCCTGGAGCGCTCCCCAGCCGGTCGCCTCCATCCGGCCGGCCAGCACCCAGGGGTGTGGGTGGGGGCTCTCCTGACCGAAGTACCGCTCCAGGGCCCGCAGGGTCGAGCGCTCCTCCTCCGGGGAGAGCCCCGGCGGCAGCTGCAGCTGGCGGTCGTGGGTCATCGGCGCCTCACAGGGGGATGTTGCCGTGCTTGCGGGCGGGCACGGCCTCGCGCTTGGTGGCGAGCATGTTCAGGGCCCGGATCAGCCGCGGCCGGGTCTCGGCCGGCTCGATCACGTCGTCCACGAACCCGCGCTCGGCCGCCACGTAGGGGTTGGCGAACTTGCGCTCGTACTCGTCGATCAGCTCGCCCCGCCGGGCCATCGGGTCGTCGGCCTTCTCGATCTCCTTCTTGAAGACCACCTTGACGGCGGCGTCCGGCCCCATGACCGCGATCTCCGCGGTGGGCCAGGCGAACGCGACGTCGGCCCGGAGGTGCTTGGAGTTCATCACCAGGTAGGCCCCGCCGTAGGCCTTGCGCGTGATGACCGTGAGCCGGGGCACCGTGGCCTCGGCGAACGCGTATAGGAGCTTCGCCCCTCGGCGGATGATCCCGCCGTACTCCTGGGCCGCGCCGGGCAGGAACCCCGGCACGTCCACGAAGGTCACGAGCGGCACGTTGAAGGCGTCGCACACCCGGACGAACCGCGAGGCCTTCTCGCTGGAGTCGATGTCGAGGGTCCCGGCCAGGACCTTCGGCTGGTTCGCCACCACCCCCACCGTTCGCCCGTCCAGCCGGGCGAAGCCCACCACGATGTTCATGGCCCAGTACGGGAAGACCTCGAAGAAGTCGCCGTCGTCCACCACCCGCCGGATCACCTCGTGCATGTCGTAGGGCTCCCGGGCGGAGTCCGGGATGAGGTGGGTCAGGCCCTCGTCGTGCCGCTGTGGGTCGTCGACCGGCGCATAGGAGGGCGGGTCCTCCAGGTTGTTCGAGGGCAGGTACGAGAGGAGGTGGCGCACCATGGCCAGGCACTCCTCCTCGTCCGTGGCCACGAACGAGGCCACGCCGGAGCGGGACGCGTGGGTCATGGCGCCGCCCAGCTCCTCGAACGTCACGTCCTCGCCCGTCACGGTCTTGATCACGTCGGGCCCGGTGATGAACATGTGCGACGTCTCGCGCACCATGAAGGTGAAGTCCGTGAGCGCGGGGGAGTAGACCGCGCCTCCCGCGCACGGGCCGGTGATCACGCTGATCTGCGGGATCACGCCGGAGGCCCGCACGTTCCGCTCGAAGATGTGCCCGTACCCGGCCAGGGAGGCCGCCCCCTCCTGGATCCGCGCCCCGCCCGAGTCGTTGACCTGGATGAAGGGAGAGCCGGTGGAGGCCGCGAGGTCGAGCACCTTGCAGATCTTCTGGGCGTGGACCTCGCCGAGGGAGCCGCCGAAGACCGTGAAGTCCTGGGAGGCGGCGAAGACCCGCCGGCCGTCGACGGTCCCGTAGCCGGTGACCACGCCGTCCCCGGCGGGGCGGTTGCGCTCCAGCCCGAAGTCGTGCGCGCGATGCGTCACCAGAGGGTCGGTCTCCTGGAACGAGCCCGCGTCGAACAGCAGGTCGATCCGCTCCCGGGCGGTGAGCTTGCCCCGCTCGTGCTGCTTGCGGACCGCCTCCTTGCGCCGCTCGTCCAGCATCGCCGCCTTGCGTCGACGGAGCTCCTCGATGCGGTCCTCGACCGTCACCAGGGAGATCGGTTGCTCCTCGATCTTCGCCATGGTCCCGGAGTCTACCGCCCCTCCTGCGGCGGACCAGGGTCAGAGCTCGACGCGGCCGCCGGTCCGCCAGTACACGCCGTGGTCCCGGGACAGGAGGCCCTCCTCGACGAGGTACCGGCGGAGGGCCGCGTGATCGGTGAAGAAGCGGCCCACGATGACGTTGACCTCCCTCTCGTCGTAGCGGACGCCGGGGTCGAACTCGAGCGCGATCCGTTCCAGTACGATGCGCCGCTTGGACGCCTTGGCCGGGATCTCGGTCAGCCGCCCCTTGCGGAAGAAGGCTCGGAGCACGCTCTCCTCGCTCTCGTCGGCCGCGCCGAGGGCGATCCCGGTGTCCCGAGGCGGCCCGACCTCCTCGGCCGCCCAGCGGAGGGTCTCCGGATCCAGGCGGTAGGTGCGGCGGTCCGGCTGCAGTCGGACCACCCCGGTGGTGGTGAGCCGGTTCAGGTGCTTGTGGACCCGAGCGACGGACAGGTGCAGATCGGAGGCCAGCTCCGTGGCCGTCCGGGGCGTCTGGGCCAGGGTCCCCGCCATGGCCAGGCGCTCGGGATCGGCCAGCGCGCGGAGGATCTGCTCGGGGGTCTCGGCCATGTCGGTGGCTACTCCTACCATGCGCTCCGTGGAGGCAACCACCGCGCTCAGCCCCTCCAGCGTCGGACGCTCCAGGGCCTGATCGGGACCGGTGCCCGGCCCACCTTCCCGCCCGAGCTGGTGCCGCGGCTGCGTGGCGCGGAGCGGCGGCATCGACGGCGCCGAGTTGGTCCTCGCCTCTCGCTGGTTCTTCGGGCCCGACGTCGAAGTCGTCGACGTGCG